>NZ_JBHTSF010000142.1:0-22691 GCF_042795295.1 Streptomyces sp. NPDC056486 | reverse complement strand
ACCGCACGCAGTTTCTGCCCCCCCCCGACCACCACAATGCCCCGGGGGGGGGGCGGGCCCCAGCGACTGCTGTGCGCCGCCGCGTCGATGGGCAGCATTCGGGCTCAGACCTGCTCGGTCTCGGGCCGTGCGCCCTCCACATCGGTGGACTGCTCCGCGGATGTTTCCTGCGCCTGTGCGATCTCCGCGCCCTGACGGCGCCCCTTGCGCAGACCGAAGTAGTACGCGAGGACGCCCGCGCCGAGTGCCGCCTGCAGGGCGAAGAGCGCCGACTCGATCTCCCCGGAGGGGGGTTCGTACAGCGGCGAGAACCACGGCTCGTAGTCCGGCTTGATCTCGGTGATCGCCGTCTCGGCCTGGGCGTCCGCCCCGGTGAACGGTTCCTTCTCGTCGTCGCCGAGGCCGAGCGCCACCGGCAGTACCGCGAGCGCGGCGACGATGACGAGGAGCACCATGTTGATCTTCGCGTTCCGGCTCATGCTCATCAGGCGCCGGCCCCCGTCCCTGTCTCCGTCTTCTTCGTCGCGGTCACGGTCGACTGCTTGCCCTGCAGCAGTACGCCGAGCCGCGTGAGCTCGCCCTTGCTCGACTGCACGAGCAGCCGCATCACCAGGACGGTGAGCAGTCCCTCACTGACGGCCAGGGGGATCTGCGTGACGGCGAAGATGCCGCCGAACTTGCCCAGAGCGCCGATGAATCCGCTGCTCGGGTCGGGGAACGCCAGGGCCAGCTGGACGCTGGTGACGCAGTACGTGGACAGGTCGGCGACGAACGCGCCGAAGAACACGGCGACCATGAGCGGCACGTCGAACCGCTTCAGGAGCCGGTAGACGGCGTATCCCGCCCAGGGCCCGACGATCGCCATGGAGAACACATTGGCGCCGAGCGTGGTGAGCCCGCCATGGGCGAGCAGCAGGGCCTGGAACAGCAGCGTGATGGTGCCGAGCACCGTCATGATCGGCGGCCGGAACAGGATCGCGCCGAGCCCGGTGCCCGTCGGGTGCGAACAACTGCCCGTCACGGAAGGGATTTTCAGGGCGGAAAGGACAAAAGTGAAGGCTCCGGAGGCGCCCAGGAGCAGTGTGCTCTCCGGGTGCTCCTTGACCTCACGGGTCAGGGAGCGGACTCCGTGGACGACGAACGGCGCGGACGCTACGCCCCAGGCGATCGCGTGCGCCGGTGGGAGGAAACCCTCGGCTATGTGCATGGCTAAGCAGACCCTCTCCAGCACCTCGTGGATGGACAACGCGCCTTGGCCGGTCTCCTGGCTTACGGGTCATACCGACCGGACTCCGCCTTCCCGGATGCGTGTGCACCCAGTGGCTGCCGCGAGGGCTGGAGCCGGACTTCCCGATCACAGTGGCGAGGGCCGCACCGGCATCACACCGGATTTCCCGTTCACCAAGGCGTGGTGACCATAGTGCGCAACCGAGTTTCCTGACAACTTGTGGGACGGCTGCACCTGTGGCACGCGAGCGCACCCGACCAGGGGCGTACGCCCCTGGTCAGCCCCTGTGCACCGCGGCCGGGGCGCCTCAGGAGTGCGTGAAGCCGGGCGGTCGCTTGTCGACGAAGGCGGCCATGCCCTCCTTCTGGTCCGCGGTCGCGAACACGGCGTGGAAAAGGCGGCGTTCGAAGCGGACGCCCTCCGCCAGAGTCGTCTCGAAGGCCCGGGACACCGCTTCCTTCGCCATCATCGCGACGGGCAGGGACATGCCCGCGACGGTCTCGGCGACGGCGAGGGCCTCGCCGACGAGTTCAGCGGCGGGCACCACGCGGGAGACGAGCCCGGCCCGCTCCGCTCCCTCGGCGTCCATGGTGCGGCCGGTCAGGCACATCTCCATGGCCTTGGCCTTGCCGACCGCGCGGGTCAGCCGCTGCGAGCCGCCGATGCCGGGGATGACACCCAGTTTGATCTCGGGCTGACCGAACACGGCGGTGTCGGCGCCGTAGCAGTCGTCGATCCAGGTCCGGTGACCGGCAAGGTCGCCGGGCGGTGGCTGGCGCACGTACATCTCCAGGGCGTCCCAGACCGGCTGCGTGGCGAGGTCGTCAAGGAACCCGGGCAGGTTGCCGGAGGGCACGAAGTGATCGGCGAGCCCGCACAGCAGGGCATCGCCGGCGCCGATCCGCGCGCCGGTGAGCGCCAGGTGGGTGGTGCGGGATACCGGCCGCGAACTCCACCACCTCCAGGCCGCGTTGAAGGTCGCCGTGCGCGTCGGCCACGGTCTTGCCGTGCTCGGCCGAAAGCATCCGCGCCAGGGAGTCTCGCTCCGCCTCGACGAGTTGGAGGAAGCGCAGCAGGACACGGGCGCGCCGCTGCGGGTTCCAACGGCCCCACTCCTGCTGCGCGTTGACCGCGTCGGCGATCGCCGTCTCGGTGTCGGCCCGGTCGGCGAGCGGTACGCGGGCCTGGACGGTGCCGGTGTTGGGGTCGTACACGTCGCCGAAGAGGCCGGAGGCGCCGACGGTGTGCTTACCGCCGACGAAATGGGTGAGTTCACGGACCATGGGTGCCTGCTCTCGTCAGGTGCGATCCGGGGAGGGCACGGCGAGCCGCCGGCGGGGCGCACGGGTGTGTGCGCTGCCGGTGCGAGCCGCGGGACAGCGGACGTCGGGACCGTCAGGCGTGGAGGAAGACCACCGGAGGTCGCGAAGTCCTATGAGCGCGTGGCGAGTTGACCGCGCTCCGCCGGATCACCAGGGTCGTGGGTACGGACCGGTGCCATGCGTGTCTGCTCCATCCTCGTGGACAACACGGAACATTCCGCGGCCGGTATCCTGACTCCCGGATCTACGCGCGGCGCCCGCCTTCCCGGCAGACCTCGCCAGTGGCGTGTGGATGGCAGCACACTCCCCGGTCACAGTGGCGGGACCGTGCCGGTTTCACACCGGCTTCCCTGCACCGCGGACCTTGTGCCACGAAGATATAGTTGGACGTCCTAGTAAGTCCACCCCCTCATTCGCCGCCCGCCCGCTTCCCGGCCACGGGGTAGGGCACGAAGGTGCTGCTGTTCTCGTCGATCGCCAGGCTGCGGTCCAGTGGTGGCACCGCCCGCTGGGGGCAGTCCGTGCGTTCGCAGAGGCGGCAGCCCATGCCGATGGGCACGGCGGATGACGCGCTGTCGAGGTCGAGGCCGTCGGAGTAGACGAGCCGTGAGGCGTGGCGGATCTCGCAGCCGAGGCCGATGGCGAAGGTCTTGCCGGGCTCGCCCCAGCCGCCGCGGTGCCGGGTGACCGCTCGGGCGGTCCACAGGAATCGCTGTCCGTCCGGCATGGAGGCCACCTGGACGTGGATGCGCCCTGGCGCGGCGAACGCCTCGTACACGTTCCACAGCGGGCAGGTGCCGCCCGCGCGGGAGAAGTGGAAGGCGGTGGCGGACTGCCGCTTCGACATGTTGCCCGCCCGGTCGACCCGCACGAAGGAGAAGGGCACACCGCGCAGCCGGGGCCGCTGCAGGGTGCTGAGGCGGTGGCAGATCGTCTCGTAGCCGAGTCCGAAGTGGTCGGTGAGACGCTCGATGTCGTAGCGGAACTCCTCCGCGGCCGCGTGGAAACGGCGGTAGGGCAGGATCAGCGCGGCAGCGAAGTGGTTGGCGATCCCGATGCGGGCCAGCGGCCAGGCCGCGGCCTCTCGGTCGAAGTCCTCCGACGCGAGGGCGGACACCTCGTCGGCGTACTCGAGGAGCACGAGCTGAGTGGCCATCCGGAACGCCTGCTGGCCGGGGCGAAGACGGTTGGAGAGGTGCAGGACCCGGGCCGTCGGGTCGTAGTGGTGCAGGAGCTCGTGGGCGTCCGCGGCCAGGCGCACCCCGTGGCGCTCGGCGAGGCGTGCGGACAGGGCGCGCACGACCTCGCCGGGGCGTATGCCGATCTCGGCGGCGAACTGTTCGGCGGCGAGATCGATGTCGTGCAGGTAATTCTGGCGCCGGTAGAAGAACTCACGGATCTCCTCGTGCGCGGAGCGGGGCTGCGCCGCCGTTCCCGGCCCCCGCCCCTCCGCGGCTTCGGAGAGCTGTTCGGTGAGGTGCTGGTTCCTTCGGCCCAGGTCCACCAGGACCGTTGCCACGGCGGGCATGCGCGATGCCAGGTCCGAGAGGTCGGACGCGGACACCCGGCCGGCCAGGACCTCGCCGGTGAGGGCGTCCCGCAGGTCCGCCACCAAGCGGCTGGTGTCGCGCTCGGAGAAGAAGCCCGGGTCGACTCCGAACGCCTCAGTGAGCCGCAGCAGCACGGGCACGGTCAGCGGTCGGGAGTCGTGCTCCATCTGGTTCAGATAGCTCGGCGAGATGGCCAGGGTCCGGGCCAGATCGGCCTGGCTCATGCGGCGCTCCTCCCGCAGCCTCCGCAGCCGTGCTCCCGCGTACGTCTTGCTCACCCATGGCTCCTGTCCGGTCACGGTCACCCTCGTCGGCACTGCCCGTGATGGTAGCCACGCGAAAGGGACTGCAGGCATTAACAGAGTTGGCAATACGGCGCCGGAAGATGCGCAGAAGTTGGCAGCTTTCCCTGCTTGATGGCACTGAGTGCCGATGCCAGAGTCGTACTGCGGCCCGCCGGACTCCGTCGGGCGGATCGGAAACGGGGTACGGCTCAATGCCCTGACGTCGGCGATCCCGACCCTTCCACCCGGCTCGGCAGCATTGCTCGGATGGCTCACCCCGGAATCGGCGGGCCGCACCCTCAACTCGTCCGGCACCCAGTGTCAGACATTCGCATAGTTCACGAGTCTTCAGGAGACGGTCATGGCACAGGCAGGGACGACGACAACGGGGACGACGACCGCAACGGCCCAGGAGCTGGCTCAGCGGTGGGCGACCGACTCCCGCTGGAAGGGCATCGAGCGCACCTACACCGCCGAGGACGTGGTCAGGCTCTCCGGCAGCGTCCGTGAGGAGAGCACCCTCGCCCGGCGCGGGGCCGAGCGGCTGTGGCGGCAGCTGCACGAGCAGGACTACATCCACGCGCTCGGCGCCCTGACCGGCGGTCAGGCCGTCCAGCAGGTCAAGGCCGGTCTCCAGGCGATCTATCTGTCCGGCTGGCAGGTGGCCGCCGATGCCAACCAGGCCGGGCACACCTACCCCGACCAGTCGCTCTACCCCGCCAACTCGGTTCCCCAGGTGGTCCGCCGGATCAACAACGCCCTGCTGCGCGCCGACCAGATCGCCACCGCCGAGGGCGGTGAGGACGTCACCGACTGGCTCGCGCCGATCGTCGCCGACGCCGAGGCGGGCTTCGGCGGTCCGCTCAACGCCTTCGAACTGACCAAGGCGATGATCGCCGCGGGTGCGGCGGGCATCCACTACGAGGACCAGCTTGCCTCCGAGAAGAAGTGCGGCCACCTGGGCGGAAAGGTCCTCGTGCCCACCGGCCAGCACATCCGCACCCTCAACGCGGCCCGCCTTGCCGCCGACATCGCCGATGTGCCGACGCTGATCGTGGCACGTACGGACGCGCTCGCCGCGAACCTGCTGACCAGCGATGTCGACGAGCGTGACGCCCGGTTCGTCACGGGCGAGCGCACCGCTGAAGGCTTCTACCGGGTGCGGAACGGCATGGAGCCCGTCATCGCCCGCGGCCTCGCCTACGCCCCGTACGCGGACCTCATCTGGGTCGAGACCGGCACCCCTGACCTCGCCCAGGCCCGCGAGTTCGCCGAGGCGATCCACGCCGAGCACCCCGACCAGATGCTCGCCTACAACTGCTCGCCGTCGTTCAACTGGCGTGCCTCCCTGGACGACGACCAGATCGCCAAGTTCCAGCGCGAGCTCGGCGCGATGGGCTACCGCTTCCAGTTCATCACCCTGGCCGGGTTCCACTCCCTCAACCACGGCATGTTCGACCTGGCCCGCGGCTACGCCGAGCACGGCATGACCGCCTATGTGGACCTCCAGGAGCGCGAGTTCGCCGCGCAAGCGCAGGGCTTCACCGCCGTGAAGCATCAGCGGGAGGTCGGCACCGGGTACTTCGACCTGGTGTCCACCGCCGTCAATCCGGCCTCTTCCACGACTGCGCTGTCCGGTTCCACCGAGGAGGAGCAGTTCCACTAGACGCTTCGCTGGCTCTGCGTTGTCACCCGCGGGCCGGTGGGAGCTGAGCGCGCAGTTCCCCGCGCCCCTTACGGGGCGCCCCCCCACCGCCCCGTCAGTCCGCCCCCCCCTGCTGAGGAGACCCGCATGTCCATCTCCGCTCCGACCTGCCGTGTCCAGGTCCTCGGCCCGCCGGGCGACCGGCACGACGAGATCCTGAGCCCCGAGGCCCTGGAGTTCGTGAGCCGCCTCGTCCATGCCTTCGCCGATCGCCGTGCGGAGATCCTCAAGGAGCGCATGCGGGTGGGGGCCCGCCTTGCTTCCGGCTCTGCGCTCGACTTCTCCATCGCCACCGCCCGCGTACGGGCGGACGACTCCTGGCAGGTCGCGCCTCCGGCGCCCGGACTGACCGACCGCCGCGTCGAGATCACAGGACCGCCGGAGCGCGGGACGGCGGTCAACGCCCTCAACTCCGGCGCCCAGGTGTGGATGGCGGACTTCGAGGACGCCACCTCACCCACCTGGGACAACATCATCGGCGGTCAGCTGAATCTGCTCGACGCCATCGAGCGCAGGATCGACTTCACCACGCCGGAGGGCAAGCGCTACCGGCTCGGGGAGCAGGTCGCGACCATCGTCGTCCGCCCGCGCGGCTGGCATCTGACCGAAGAGCACCTGTGGCTCGAAGGACGCCCGGCGCCCGCCTCCCTCGTGGACTTCGGGCTCTACTTCTTCCACTGTGCCCAGCGGCAGATCGACGCCGGGCACGGCCCGTACTTCTACCTGCCGAAGCTGGAGAACCGCGACGAGGCACGGCTCTGGAACGACGTGTTCGTCCTCGCCCAGGACCTTCTCGGCATCCCACGCGGCACGATCCGAGCCACTGTCCTGATCGAGACCATCACGGCTGCCGTCCAGATGGAGGAGATCCTCCACGAACTCCGCGAGCACAGCTCCGGCCTCAACGCAGGGCGCTGGGACTACCTCTTCAGCCTCATCAAGACCTTCGGGCACCGCACCGACTTTCTGCTGCCCGACCGGGCGAAGGTCACGATGACGGCCCCCTTCATGCGCGCGTACACCGAACTGCTCGTACGCACCTGCCACAAGCGGGGCGCCCACGCCATCGGCGGCATGTCCGCCCACGTACCCGGCAAGGACCCGGACGCCCACCAAGCCGCGCTCGCCACGGTGCGGCGCGACAAGGAACGCGAGGCCGAGGACGGCTTCGACGGCTCCTGGGTGGCCCATCCCGCCCTTGTCCCCGTCTGCCGAGAGGTGTTCGACGGGGTGCTCGACACCCGCCCGCATCAGATCGACCGCGCCCGCAACGACGTCGAGGTGACGGCAGCACAGCTCCTTTCCGTGCGCCGCGTCAGCGCGCCGCCCACGTCGGAGGGTGTACGCACCAACATCGCCGTCGCCCTGCGCTACTTCGCCGCCTGGCTGCATGGGCAGGGAGCCGTCGCCCTGTACGGCCTGATGGAGGACGCGGCCACCGCGGAGATCGCCCGGGTGCAGATCTGGCAGTGGCTGCGGCACCGGGCCGTCGACCGCGAGACGGTTCTTGAGCTGATGGAGGACGAGCTCGCCGCCCTGGGTGCGGAGTATCCGTGGGCGCCGGTCGACGAAGTCCGTGGACTGTTCCACCGGACCGCCTTGTCGCGGGAGTTGCCCGCGTTCTTCACCACGGATGCCTACAGCCGCCACCTCGTGCACCGCCCGGAGGGACAGTCATGACCGCAGCCATCCGCCGGGTCGGCGTGGTGGGCGGGGGCCAGATGGGCGCCGGAATCGCCGAGGTGTGCGCCCGCGCCGGTCTGGACACCGTGGTGTGCGAGGCCGACGGGCCGACCGCACGCGCCGCCCGCGAACGCGTGGCCGTATCGCTCGAACGTGCCGTACAGCGCGGAAAGTTGGACCGCATCGGTGCCGAAGACGCACTGGCCCGCATGGTCTTCACCGGCAGCCTCGACGACCTGGCCGATCGCCAGCTCGTCGTCGAAGCCGTCGTGGAGGACGCCGCGGCGAAGACCGAGGTCTTCGCCGCCCTGGACAAGGTCGTCGAGGACCCCGGCGCGATCCTGGCCACCAACACCTCCTCCATCCCGGTCATGCGTCTGGGCATGGCGACCCGGCGTGCCGATCGCGTCCTCGGCCTTCACTTCTTCAACCCCGCCCCCGTACTCCCCCTGGTCGAGGTCGTCTCCTCGCTGCACACGGCCGCCGAGGCGGTCGCCGCCGTCCAGGACTTCGCCACGGACACCCTGGGCAAGACGGTCGTCCGGTCCCAGGACAGGGCGGGCTTCGTCGTCAACGCGCTGCTCGTCCCCTACCTCCTCTCGGCCATCCGGATGACGGAGTCCGGCTTCGCCACTGCGGCCGACGTGGACGCGGGCATGGAGCTGGGCTGCGCGCACCCGATGGGGCCGCTGAAGCTGGCTGACCTGATCGGCCTCGACACGGTCGCCTCCATCGCGGCGTCTCTCTACGAAGAGTTCAAGGAGCCCCTGTACGCCCCGCCGCCGCTGCTCCAGCGCATGGTGGAAGCAGGGCTGCTCGGCCGTAAGAGCGGCCGCGGGTTCCACATCTACGACCGGGGCTGAGGGGCCCGGGTCCGCCGCCGGCCGAGGGGCCTGCGGCTGCTGTGAGCGGGGCGCGGAACAGAGTGGTGATCTGTTCCGCGCCCCCGCACGCGCTGACTCGGGCCGGGGTCCGTGTCTCACCTCACGGTCCGGAATGTGATCAGTACTGCCCAAGAGGGCGACCACCCCTTAGCCTGACCAGTGCAGCTGGTTCGCCCTGCCCGCCAGGCAGACGCGTCGTAAGAGGGAACCCGGTGAGAATCCGGGACTGCCCCGCAGCGGTGAGTGGGAACGACCGCCGTCATACGCACTGGATCCGAGCGCGGATCCGGGAAGCGACGGCCAGTAGGAACCTGCCTCGGCAGGTGTGCCCGCGAGTCCGAAGACCTGCCCGTTGCCCGTACGTGACCCCTCACGTGCGGTATCCCGGTGACCTCGTGGGCGGGTCGGCGTACAGATCAGGTGGAGTACCGCAGCACCGCGCCGATGGCGCGCGTTCGGTCCGCCGGGTTCGTCACCCCTTCGCGTCCGCGTCCCGTCTCCGGGATCTCAAGGAGTCATCTCGCGAAGGAGATTTCCATGACACCGAAGTCCGCAGCCGCGGCAGCACGGTCCACCGTGTACGGCTACCCCCGCCAGGGCCCCAACCGGGAACTGAAGAAGACCGTCGAGGGCTACTGGAAGGGCCGTGTCAGCGCCGACGCCCTCCGGGACACCGCGGCGCAGCTGCGCCGGTCCACCTGGCAGCACCTGGCCGACGCCGGCATCCACGAAGTGCCGACCGGTGACTTCTCGTACTACGACCACGTCCTGGACACCAGCGTCATGGTCGGCGCCGTCCCTCAGCGCCACCGCGAGGCCGTCGACACCGACGGGCTCGACGGCTACTTCGCGATGGCCCGCGGCACCCAGGACGTGGCGCCGCTCGAGATGACCAAGTGGTTCGACACCAACTACCACTACCTCGTGCCGGAACTCGGCCCCGACACCGTCTTCGCCGCCGACTCCGCCAAGCAGGTCAACGAGCTGAAGGAAGCCATCGCGCTCGGCCTCGCGGCCCGTCCGGTCCTTGTCGGCCCGGTCACCTATCTGCTGCTCGCCAAGCCCGCGCCCGGCGTGGCGGCCGACTTCGAGCCGCTCACGCTCCTCGACCGCCTGCTGCCCGTGTACGCCGAGGTCATCGCCGACCTGCGCGCGGCGGGCGCGGAGTGGGTGCAGCTCGACGAGCCCGCCCTGGTCCAGGACCGCACCCCGGCCGAACTCAACGCCGCCGCCCGCGCCTACCGCGATCTGGGCGCCCTCACCGACCGCCCGAAGCTCCTGGTCGGCTCCTACTTCGGCCGGCTCGGCGAGGCACTTCCGGTGCTTGCCAAGGCGCCGGTCGAGGGCCTCGCCCTGGACTTCACCGAGGCCGCCGCGAGCCAGCTCCAGGACCTCGCCGCCGTCGGCGGTCTTCCCGGCAAGCGTCTGGTCGCGGGCGTCGTGAACGGCCGCAACATCTGGATCAACGACCTGGAGAAGTCCCTGTCCACGCTGGGCACGCTCCTGGGTCTCGCCGACCGGGTCGACGTCTCCGCGTCCTGCTCCCTCCTCCATGTCCCGCTGGACGCCACCGCCGAGCGGGACATCGACCCGCAGATCGCCCGCTGGCTGGCCTTCGCCCACCAGAAGACCGCCGAGATCGCCACGCTGGCCCGCGGCCTGGCCCAGGGCACTGGCGCGATCGCAGCCGAACTGTCCGCCAACCGCGCAGACTTGGCGTCCCGCTCGGGCTCGGCCCTCACCCACGATCCGGCCGTACGTTCCCGCGTCGCCGCCGTCACCGGCGCCGATGCCCGCCGCGCGCACGCCTACCCGGAGCGTGCGGCGGCCCAGCAGGCTCGCCTCGGCCTGCCGCAACTGCCCACGACCACCATCGGCTCCTTCCCCCAGACCACCGAACTGCGCACCGCACGGGCCGACTTGCGCGCGGGCCGTATCGACACGGCCGGCTACGAAGAGCGCATCAAGAACGAGATCCGCGAGGTCCTCGCCTTCCAGGAGAAGGCGGGTATCGACGTCCTGGTGCACGGCGAGCCCGAACGCAACGACATGGTGCAGTACTTCGCCGAGCAGCTCACCGGCTACCTCGCCACGCAGCACGGCTGGGTCCAGTCGTACGGCACCCGCTATGTGCGCCCGCCGGTCCTGGCCGGCGACATCTCGCGGCCCGAACCGATGACGGTGCGCTGGACCTCGTACGCCAACTCCCTCACCGACCGGCCCGTCAAGGGCATGCTCACCGGCCCGGTCACCATGCTCGCCTGGTCCTTCGTCCGCGACGACCAGCCGCTCGGCGACACGGCGCGCCAGGTCGCCCTCGCCCTGCGCGACGAGGTCAACGACCTCGAAACGGACGGCACTTCGGTCATCCAGGTCGATGAGCCCGCGCTGCGCGAAACGCTGCCGCTGCGCGCCGCCGACCGTCCCTCCTACCTGGACTGGGCCACCGAGTCGTTCCGCCTCACCACCAGCGGCGTACGTCCGGACACCCAGATCCACACGCACATGTGCTACGCCGAGTTCGGTGACATCGTCCAGGCCATCGACGATCTCGA
Organism: Streptomyces sp. NPDC056486; assembly: GCF_042795295.1. Classification (NCBI taxonomy): domain Bacteria; kingdom Bacillati; phylum Actinomycetota; class Actinomycetes; order Kitasatosporales; family Streptomycetaceae; genus Streptomyces; species Streptomyces sp. NPDC056486. Next base: position 11,480 of record NZ_JBHTSF010000142.1, on the reverse strand, counting down.
CGCCGACGTCATCAGCCTGGAAGCCGCCCGCTCACACATGCAGGTGGCCCGCGAACTGGCCGAGCACGGCTACCCGCGCGAGGCGGGTCCCGGCGTCTACGACATCCACTCCCCGCGCGTACCCAGCACCGAGGAGGCAGCAGCCCTGCTGCGCAAGGGACTTGAGGCCATCCCCGCCGAGCGCCTGTGGGTGAACCCCGACTGCGGCCTCAAGACCCGCGGCTGGCCGGAGACCAAGGCCTCCCTGGAGAACCTGGTCGCGGCGGCGCGCGAGGTGAGGGCGGAGCTGCCCACGAACTCCTGACCCGAGCGCGCGAACCGGGGCGGCCATTTGAGGGGGAATGGCCGCCCCGTTCCGTCATGACGCATCATCCGTATGCGCCACCCGGGACAACAGCGCGTGCAACATCTCCCGCTCGTCCGGGCCGAGCGGGGCGAGGAGTTCGTCGCGGACGCCGCGGGCCATCGTGTCGGAGTCGCGCAGGAAGTCGTGGCCCGCCGGGGCGAGGGCGACGATGCGGCGGCGGCGGTCGTCGGGAGCGGGACGGCGTTCGACGAAGCCGAGGCGCTCCAGGTCGTCCACAAGGCCGACGATCGCGCTGGGGTCATAGCCCAGCTCCTGGCTCAGTTCGCGCTGCGCCGCGCCCGCCACCGTGGCCAGATAGCGCAGCAGCGCGTAGTGGCGCAGACGCAGGCCGGATCTCTGGAGCCCCGCGTTGAAGAGCTGCCCCGAGCGCAGCCCGAGACGGTACAGCAGGTAGCCCGTGTCGGCGTGGAGGCCGCGCATCCAGGGTGCGCCCTCGTCGACGGATCCTTCCTCCACGGGCTCGGCGGTGGTCTTCCGGCTGGTCATGAGGAGGCTCTCCCTGATCGGTGCTTCGCGGGCATACGGCGGTCGTCGATGCCAGTGTCCAGCATGCCGCATTATCGATGTTGGAAACAATCATTGACGCCAACAATGGTTTGTCTTAGCTTCCTTTCTGCGGGCCGATGCCGACCGGAATCGCGTTCCCCCCGTCCGTCAATCCATTTGTTGTCGCTGCCTCTTGAAGGGGTTTCCAGTGCTGGACTCATACGCCGTGGATCTGAGCGGCAAGGTCGCCGTCGTCACGGGATCGGGGCGCGGTCTCGGCCTCGCCTACGCAACCGCCCTCGCTCGAGCCGGGGCCGCCGTGGTCGTCAACGACGTCGACGAGGCGGCAGCCGCGCAGGCCGTCAAGACCATCACGGAGGCAGGCGGGCGCGCCGTCGCGGAGGTGGCCGCCGTCGGCACCGGCGAAGCCGCCGACCGCCTCGTCGCCCGCGCGGTCGAGGAGTTCGGGCGGCTCGACGTGATGGTGACCAACGCCGGGATCCTGCGCGACCGGGTGCTGTGGAAGATGACCGACGACGACTTCGACGCCGTCGTCACCACCCACCTGCGGGGCACCTTCACCTGCGCCCGCGCCGCCGCCGTACGCATGCGGGAGCAGGGCGAGGGCGGCAGCCTTATCCTGGTCGGCTCCCCCGCAGGGCAGCGCGGCAACTTCGGGCAGACCAACTACTCCGCCGCCAAGGCCGGGATCGCGGGCATGGTGCGTACATGGTCGATGGAGCTGGCCAGGGCCGGCATCACCGTCAACGCGATCGTGCCGGTGGCGGCCACCGCGATGACCGAGACCATGCCCGCCTTCGCCCCGTACATCGAGGCCATGAAGGAGGGGCAGCCGTTGCCGGACTTCCTCCGCAAGGGCGAGGGCTTCGGCACTGCCGACGACTGCGCCGCACTCGTCCCCTTCCTGGCTTCCGGCTTCGCCCGCGACGTGACCGGGCAGTGCGTCGGCATCGGCGGCGACAGGATCTCCCTGTGGTCGCATCCGCAGGAGGCCTCCGTGGCGTACGCGGACGGCGGGTGGACCCCGGAGACCATCGCCGCCGCCTGGCACACGTCGGTGGGCAGCGCCCCTGAGACGGTCGGCATCCCCGCACCCAAGATTCCTCGAGCGTGAGGGAGTTGGACCTTTCCGAGCTCACCGCCATCGACGTCCACACGCACGCCGAAGTCTCCTCCAAGGGGCACGCCTCGCTCGACGAGGACCTCGACGCCGCCTCCAGCGCGTACTTCAAGGTCGAGGGCCGCAAGCGCAAGCCCACCCTCGAAGAGATGGCCGCCTACTACCGCGAGCGCAAGATGGCCGCCGTCGTCTTCACCGTGGACGCCGAGTCCGCCACCGGCACCGCGCCCGTCCCGAACGAGGAGGTGGCCGAGGCTGCCGCCGCCCACCCCGACGTGCTGATCCCGTTCGCCTCCGTCGACCCCTTCCGGGGGAAGGCGGGCGTGCGGCAGGCCCGCCGGCTCGTGGAGGAGTACGGGGTGAAGGGCTTCAAGTTCCACCCCAGCATCCAGGGCTTCTTCCCCAACGACCGTTCTCTCGCCTATGGGTTGTACGAGGTCATCGAGGAGACCGGCTGTGTCGCCCTCTTCCACACGGGACAGACCGGCATCGGCGCGGGCGTGCCCGGAGGCGGCGGGATCCGTCTGAAGTACTCGAATCCGATGCACGTCGACGACGTCGCCGCCGACTTCCCGCATCTGAAGATCATCCTTGCGCACCCGTCCTTCCCGTGGCAGGACGAGGCCCTTGCCGTCGCCACGCACAAGCCGGGTGTGCACATCGACCTGTCGGGGTGGTCGCCGAAGTACTTTCCGCCCCAACTCGTGCACTACGCCAACACCTTGCTCAAGGACAAGGTGCTCTTCGGTTCCGACTTCCCCGTCCTCACGCCCGACCGCTGGCTCGCCGACTTCGCGAAGCTGGCGATCAAGGACGAGGTCCGCCCCAAGATCCTCAAGGAGAACGCCGCCCGCCTGCTCGGGCTCAAGTAGAGGGGGCACGCCATGCGCAACGAAGGACTCGGCTCCTGGCCCGCACGCCGGGCCCGAAAGACCCCGCACCGCACCGCCCTCACCCACGAGGGCAGCACCATCAGCTACGCCGCCCTGCACTCCCGGGTCCTCCGCCTCGCGCACGCTCTGCGCGCCCGAGGCGTCCGGCGCGGGGACCGGGTCGCCTACCTCGGGCCCAATCACCCGGCCTTCCTGGAGACCTTTTTCGCCGCGGGCACACTCGGCGCGGTCCTCGTTCCGCTCAACACCCGCCTGACCGCGCCGGAGCTCACGTACCAACTGGCCGACGCGGGCGCCCGCACGCTGATCCACTCCCCCGCGCACACCCCTGTCGTGGTGGAGGTGCTGCGGGCAGCGCAGGTGGATCTGTTCATCGAAGTGGGCGCGGAATACGAGGAGTTGGTCGGTCGCTCCATCGAGGAACCCATCGACGAAGCGGTCGGCGGGGACGACGTGTGCCTCCTGATGTACACCTCCGGCACCACGGGCCGCCCCAAGGGCGCCATGCTCACCCACGCCAACCTCACCTGGAACGCCGTCAACGTCCTCGTCGACACCGACCTCTCCGCCGACACCGTCGCCCTGGTCTCCGCCCCGCTCTTCCACGCCGCGGCCCTTGGCATGCTCGCTCTCCCCGTGCTTCTCAAGGGCGGCCACTGCGTGCTCGTCGAGTCCTTCGACCCGGCCCGCACCCTCGGCCTCGTCGAACAGTACGAGGTCAACGCGATGTTCGGGGTGCCCACCATGTACGAGCGCCTCACCCGCGAGCCGCGCTGGAAGGCGGCCGACCTGTCCTCGCTGCGGACCCTGATGTGCGGCGGGGCACCCGTGCCCGCGCCGCTGATCGAGGCGTACGCGGAGCGCGGGCTCGCCTTCCAGCAGGGGTACGGGATGACGGAGGCCTCGCCCGGCGCGCTCTACCTCGACGCCGAGCACGCACGGAGCAAGGCGGGCTCGGCCGGGGTGCCGCACTTCTTCACCGACATACGCGTCGTACGCCCCGACCTCAGCCCCGCGGCCACCGGCGAGGCGGGCGAGATCCTTTTGCGCGGGCCTCATGTCATGGCCGGTTACTGGCAGTTGCCCGACGAGACCGCCGCCGCCTTCGTCGACGGGTGGTTCCGTACCGGCGACGCGGCGACGGTGGACGCCGACGGCTTCGTCACCATCGCCGACCGCCTCAAAGACATGATCATCTCCGGTGGCGAGAACATCTACCCCGCCGAGGTCGAGAGCGCGCTGCTCGCCCACCCCGACGTGGCGGAGTGCGCCGTCATCGGCGTACCGGACGCACGCTGGGGCGAGGTGCCGCGCGCCGTCGTCGTGCCCCGCGAGGGCACGGACCCCACCCCGGACGACGTACTCGGCTTCCTCGCAGGCCGCCTCGCCAAGTACAAGATCCCCAGGTCGGTGGTGTGCGTACCCGAACTGCCGCGCACCGCCTCCGGGAAGCTCCACAAGCCCAGCCTGCGCCGCGACCACGGCAGCGCACAGAGCCCCGCCCCTCTGGATGGAGAAGCATCCCCATGACCGTCACCGCCAACGGAATCGACGAACTGCACGCACTCGCCGGAAGCGAGCTCGGCGTCACCGACTGGCTCGAGGTCGGCCAGGACCGCATCGACACCTTCGCCGACGCGACCGACGACCACCAGTGGATCCACACCGATCCCGAGAAGGCCGCCCAAGGACCCTTCGGGGCGCCGATCGCGCACGGCTACCTCACCCTGTCCCTCTTCATCCCGCTCTTCACCGATCTCCTCGACGTCCAGGGCGTCACCACGAAGGTCAACTACGGCCTGGACAAAGTGCGTTTCCCCTCCCCCGTGAAGGCGGGCTCCCGGATACGCCTGCGCGCCACGCTCGCCTCCGTCGACGAGGTGCGGGGCGGGGTGCAGATCGCGGTCGACGGCACGGTCGAGATCGAGGGCGGCGACAAGCCGGCCTGTGTCCTGCGGAGCCTGTCCCGCTTCTACGCCTGAGGAGCCCGACACCATGACGCACCCACCCGCCGGACAGAAGAGCTCCGAGGCAGGACCCGCGGAAGGCTCCGGGCAACTGCGCCGCGTCGCCCTGTCCGGACTGCTCGGCACCACGATCGAGTTCTACGACTTCCTCGTGTACGGCACCGTCGCCGCGCTCGTCTTCGGCGACCTCTTCTTCCCTGACGCCGACCCGGCGGTGGGCACCGTGGCCGCCTTCGGCACGTTCGCCGCGGGCTATGTCGCCCGTCCCATCGGCGGCATCGTCTTCGGCCACTTCGGCGACCGGATCGGCCGCAAGTCGATGATGCTCCTGACCATGGTCCTGATGGGCGCGGGCAGCTTCCTCATCGGTCTCCTTCCCACGTACGACGCGATCGGCTTCTGGGCGCCCGTCCTTCTCGTCCTGCTCCGCGTCGTACAGGGCATCGCGATCGGCGGCGAATGGGGCGGCGCCACGCTCATGGTCGCCGAGCACGCGGGCGACAGGCCGCGCGGCCTGTGGACCACCTTCACCCAGGTCGGCGCCCCGCTGGGCGCGGTCCTCTCCACCGGCGTCGTCGCCCTGGTGAGCACCATGCCCGACGACGACTTCCGGGCCTGGGGCTGGCGGGTGCCGTTCCTGCTCTCCTTCCTGCTGCTCGGCGCGGGCCTCTACATACGCCTCAAGGTCACCGAGAGCCCGCTCTTCGCCTCGCTCTCGCAGCGTCGGGAGCATGCGCGGATGCCGCTGCTCGAAGTCCTGCGCGCGCCGCGCCCGGTCCTGCTCGCCTCTGCGGTCGGCATCGGCCCGTTCACCGCGCAGGCCCTGATGACGAGCTTCATGATCTCGTACGCCGTCGGCGAGGGGTACACACGCTCGCAGGTGCTCACCGGCGTCACCGTCGCCTCCTGCGTGGCCCTTGTCGTGCTGCCGTGCGCGAACCTCCTCTCCGACCGCTTCGGGCGCCGCCCTCTGGTCCTTGCCGGGGCCCTGCTCTCGGCGGCCACCGCCTTCCCGGTCTTCGCCCTCGTCGACAGCCACCGGCCAGGCCTGCTGATCCTGGCCTGTGTGATCGGACACGGGATCGCCCAGTCCGTGATGTACGGGCCGCTGGGCGCCCTGTTCAGCGAGATGTTCTCGACCCGGGTGCGCTACACGGGTGCCTCGCTCGGCTACCAGACCGCGACGCTGCTCGGCGCCGGATTCTCTCCGCTGATCGCCAGCGGGCTGCTCACCACGTACGACTCCAGCAACGCCGTCGCCCTGCTGCTCACGGCCGGGGGTGTGATCACCGCGCTGGCCGTCTGGCGGGTCAAGGAGACCAACGCCCGCGACCTCGCCGTACAAGCCGCGCCGCTCGCCTCCTCCACGACCTCCGTGTCCTCCGCCCCCTCTGCCCCTTCTGCGCCCTCTGCGCCCTCAGCACGAGGAGAATCCACATGACACGCATCGCCGCCCGGCCCCGCACCGCCCGGCAGCCCGCGGTCGGTCTCGCGGCCCTGCTGCTGTGCCTCGTGGCTGCGGCCCCGGCCTCCGCCACGCCGTCCACCGCCCGCCACCTGGAGGGCACCCTCCCGTCCGGGGCCACCTACGTGATCGACACCCCGGACGACTGGAACGGCACCGTCCTGCTCTTCAGCCACGGATACAGACCCGAAGGCGCCCCCAACCCGGCCGAGAACGCCCCCGACGAGCCCACCAAGAAGCTGCTCCTGAAGGAGGGTTACGCGCTCGTCGGCTCCTCGTACGCGACGAGCGGCTGGTCCGTGGAGCAGGCGGTGCCCGACCAGCTGGCCGCGCTCGACACCTTCAGAGGCGAAGTCGGCGAGGCCGGGCGGACACTCGCCTGGGGCCAGTCGCTCGGCGGTCTGATCACCACGACGATCGCCGAGCGCCATCCGGGACGCATCGACGGCTCCCTGTCCATGTGCGGCCTCGTGCAGGGCGGGGTCGCCAACTGGAATTCCACGCTGGACGCCACGTTCGCCCTGCGTACCCTCATCGCACCGGGTTCCGACGACTCCGGCATCCGGCTTACCGGCTTCAAGGACGCCTCCGACGCGGCCGCCTCCGCCAAGCGGCTCGGCGAGTCACTGGGCACGGCGCAGAACACCGCGGACGGCAGGGCCCGCATCGCGCTCGCCGCCGCGCTGCACAACATCCCGGGCTGGAACGACCCGGGCACACCGCGGCCCGCCCCGGACGACTACCCCGCCCAGCAGGCGAACCAGTACACGGCGGTACGCGGCCTGGTGGCGCAGCCCGGCTTCGCCTGGCGGGAGGAGGCCGAACGCCGCGCGGGCGGCAACATGTCCTGGAACACGGGCGTCGACTACGCGGCGATGCTGGCACGCTCCGCGCACTACAAGGAGGTCAAGGCCCTCTACAAGTCGGCGGGGCTGTCCCTCCGCAGCGACCTGCGTGACCTCGACCGGGCGCCCCGAGTCAGCGCGGAGCCCCGCGCGGTGCGCTACATGGCCGACCACGCGGCGCCCTCAGGCCGACTGAACAAGCCCCAGTTCACCATCCACACCACCGGCGACGCCCTCATCCCCGTCCAGTCGGAGAGCGCCCTCCTGCGCGCTGTCACGGCAGCGGGCCGCACGCCGCTGCTGCGGCAGGCGTACACGGAGAACGCCGGGCACTGCACCTTCAGCCCCGCCGAACAGCTCGCCGCCCTGCACACGATCGACCTCCGGATCACGACGGGGCACTGGGGCGACACCTCACCGGCCGCCCTCAACTCCCGCGCCCACCAGGCCGACCCGACCACCGAGGCCCGCTACACGGCGTACCGCCCCGGCCCGTTCCCGCGCCCCTTCCAGGGTCAAGGGTTGTTCAGGTAAGTGAGAACGGCGAGGACCCGGCGGTTGCTGTCGTCGTCATCGGTGATGCCGAGCTTGCCGAAGAGGGAGGTCGTGTACTTGCTGATGGCGCTGTCGCTCAGGAAGAGCCGCCGGGCGATCGCCTGATTGGACAGGCCTTCGGCCATGAGGGCGAGCACGGAGTGTTCGCGTTCGGTGAGCCGTTCAAGTCGCCGGTTCGAGGACCCGCTGGACAGCAGTTTCGCGATGACGGCAGGATCCATGGCGGTTCCGCCGGAGGCGACGCGTTCCAGGGCGTCGATGAACTGATCGGCGTCGAACACGCTCTCCTTGAGGAAGTATCCGACGCCACCGGTGCCGTCGGCCAACAGCTCCCGGGCATAGAGCTGTTCGACGTACTGGGAGAGAACAAGGACCGGCAGGCCGGGCTGTTCGACGCGGGCGGCGATGGCCGCCCGCAGGCCCTCGTCCGTCTGGGTCGGCGGCATGCGGACGTCGACGACGGCGACATCCGGGCGCCAGGTCAGCAGCGCGTCGAGCGTCTCGGGCCCGGTGGCCGCCGTCGCCACCACCTCGTGCCCGCACGCCTCGATGAGGCGGACCATTCCGTCGCGCAGAAGGTAGAGGTCCTCGGCTACTACGATTCGCATGGCACCATCATCCCCACCCGGGTCGGGCCTCCTTCCGGGCTGCTGATCTCCAGGGTGCCGTCGAATGCCGCGAGGCGGCGGCGCAGTCCCTCAAGCCCACCACCGGCCCGCACGTCCGCCCCGCCCCTGCCGTCGTCCTCGACGTCGATGACGAGACCGGCGTCGTCCCGCGCGACGGTGATCTGCGCGCGAGTGGCATGGGCGTGCTTGACCGCGTTGGTCAGCAGTTCTGCGATGCCGAAGTACGCGGCGGACTCGATCGGCGGGTCGAGGCGCAGCTGAACGTCGGCGCTCACGGCTGCTTCGAGCGGGCTGTCCAGGGCGAGAGCGCGAACGGCATCGACGAGCCCCCGGTCGTTGAGCACCGGCGGGTTGATTCCCTTGACCAGTTCGCGGAGTTCGGTCAGTGAGGTGGTGGCGCCCGCTCGCGCCTCCCTCATCAGCGCTCTGGCCTGGTCGGGGTCGCTCTCCATCAGCTTCTCGGCGGTCGCCAGAGCAAGCCCGAGCCCGACAAGGCGCGCCTGCGCCCCGTCGTGCAGGTCCCGTTCGATGCGGCGGATCTCGGCGGCCTGGGTGACGGTGGTGTCCGCGCGCTGGGCCGTCAGCTCGTCCACCCGGTCCGCGAGGGCCATCGCGGGCGAGGCACGCAGGAAGCGCGCGGCCACCGGCTCGACGGACCGCCAGGCGTACGGAGCGCCCGCGACACCCACGACCAGGCCGAGCGCCCCGACAAGACGTGCGGCGAGCGCTGGTTGTCCGAACCCGACGACCGCAGCGGCGACTCCGGCCGGCGGAATGGCCGCGATCACGCCCGCGGTGAGCGGTGCGATCGCCGTGAAGCGCAGGTCACGCCAGTTGGCCGGGTCGTTCCACCGGATCCGCCACCGCTGGTCCATGAGGGCGTCCCGGCGGGTGCGTTCGTAGGAGAAGCCGTTCCACCAGTACCCGGTGGACATCCGCACCACCGGCTCGGCCTGTCGGTATCCGGCGGGAACGACGGTGGCCGTCCACTGCGCGACGAGGGAGCGGAACATCCGGCAGACCGGGCGGGACAGGGCGAGCGTGCCCACACACACCAGCACGACCGGCGCGACCCACGACCACGGGTTTCCCGCTCCCCACCAGATCCCCAGCGCCACGGCAGCGGCCCACACGGCGGGAACCAGCAGGCTGACGACCACCACCACGCACGCCCGGACGAACCCCACGCAGGCACTTGCCGCCCACGACACGAACTGTCGCATGACCCATCCTTCTGCTTCATGAACCGTGGCCGGTACGGCTCGGTGGCTCCACTGTGCACGGCACAGCGCCCGAACCCTCCCGGGCCGGCCCAGAAGTGGGTCAAGGCCCACCCCCCTCGGCGTCCAGACCCAGGGAGCGTCGATTGTTCACGTCCGGACGGGGAGAGACACAAGGCCACGGACAAGGCGGGTACGCCGCCAGCCAAGTTGATCAGGCGATACGGCAAGACGGATGGTGGGGAACCGGGCCAGGACCGCTCGTAGGGCGATCTCCGCCTCGGCCCTCGCCAGGGGAGCGCCGACACAGCGGTGGATGCCGTGACCGAAGCTGAGATGGGCAGCGGTGTCCCGGTTCAGATCGAGCTGGTCGGGTGAGGGAAACCGCTGTGGGTCACGGTTGGCGGCCCCGAGCGACACCAACACGGGGGTGCCTCCTGGGATCTCGGTGCCACCGAGATGGAGAGCCTCTGTCGTGAACCGGAAAGTGGCTGTGCTGACGGGCGAATCGAACCGGAGCAGTTCGTCCAACGCGGCAGGCACATCGCCCGGATTTCTCCGCAGGCGATCCAGTTCGTGAGGGTGCCGGAGCAGCGCCAGGACAGCGTTGCCGAGGAAATTGGTGGTGGTTTCGTGCCCGGCGACCAGAAGCAGCACTGCGAGAGAGACCAACTCCTCCTCGCTGAGCTGGTCGTCACCGTCGCGCGCCGAGATGAGACGGTCGAGAAGTGCATCGCCCGGACGCGCGCGCTTGGCGGCGATAAGGCCGGTCATGTAGTCGGCCATGGCGTGCGATGCCGCGTCGATGAGGTCCGGCCTGCCGGCGGCGAACAGCTCTCCGGACCAGCGTTGGACGTCGGTTCGATCTGCCTCCGGTACGCCGAGCAGCTCGCAGATCACGATGACGGGCAACGGCACCGCCAGGTCGGCGACGAGGTCGACCTGCTCGCCCGCGGGCCACTGATCCAGCAGGTCGTCGGTGACTCGGGCGATGAAAGGACGCAGCGCTGCGACGGCCCCGGTGGTGAATGCTCCGGTCACCAGCTTGCGCAACCGATTGTGCTGGGGCGGATCGCTGGCCAGCATGGTGTGCGCGACCGCAGGGTGCAGGCGGCGCCGTGATCCCTTGTCCGCGAAGAACGCGGCCGTGTCCTTCGAGAGCCGGGCGTCGCCGAGAGCTTCCCGCGCTTCCGCGTAGCCGGTGACCAGGTAGCCGGCCTGCCCACCGGAGCCGGTGGGCAGGGGCTGCACCGGGCACGTGGACCTCATGGCCGCGTAAGTGGGATACGGGTCCTGGAGGAAGCGGGGATCCTGCGTCGGGTCGGTCATGCTGTCAGGCTCCGATCATCACTTCCGACAGGGCAACCCGTCGACGAACCGGCCGACCTTCGACGACGGTCAGCGCACCCGTCCCCTCGGCTTCAGCGGCACCGGCGGCAGCTCCGGCGCAGGGATCCGCTCGCCGTCGTAGCCCTTCACCTCGCCGAAGCGGGACGCGGACATCCAGTCCGAACGGGCCTGTGTGATGTCCTCGTTCGACCGCCCGATGAAGTTCCACCACATAGCCGGTGTTTCGCTGCTTTGTGCAGGTCAGAGGCATCTCGATCCTCGGGCGGTCAGCATACCGTCAGCATTGGACCTGAGGAGTCGGCGACACGATGGCGAGCAAGACCCTGGCGCACGGCATGGGCACCTTCTTCAAGGACTGCGATCACGCCCAGTCGAGATGGCCGAAGTGCCCGCACCTCTACAAGATCCAATTCCGCAACGCCGCTGGGAAGCAGACCGTCGAGTCCGGGTTCGAGACCGATATTGCGGCCATCACGCGTTTGACGGATATCTACAATGCGAAGAGGGCTGCTCCCAGTCGTGCGAGCAAGGCGGTTCGTGTTGCGAAGTACGGGACGATGCG
>NZ_JBHTSF010000141.1:0-23114 GCF_042795295.1 Streptomyces sp. NPDC056486 | reverse complement strand
TTCTGCAGAAGCATCTGAAACGAGCGCGGCGCCGTCGTCTCGCGCGTCAGGCCGCGTCTCTGTGGTGTTCGGAGGCGGACGCCCGGTGATGTGCCGCGCGTTCTCCCCCATGAATGAGACGAAGGTGACGTACCCGCCGACCGGTTCTCGGCGACGCTTCCCCGTTCATCCGGTCCTCGATGCGGTCCATGGCGATCATCAGAAGCCCCATGGCCGGCAAGAGCAAAAGAGCGACAACTAGCATTGGCAGCGTCCTCCTCGCAGCTTCTCTACTCGCCTGCCCCTCGCTGACATGCCCACGACCCCGATTTCATGGAGAGCCTGCAACGCTCTCTTCACATCTATAGCGTGAGCCGACGTGGGCCGCATTTCGTGACGGGGTGACGGAGCGGCGCTCCACCGACTTCCGCCCGGCCGCTTCGGCCGGGCGACGCCCGAGCGGCCTTCACCCATTTGGCTGGCATGAGAGTGGCCTTCGTCCCGCGACCGATGACTTTGGCCCCGAGTGAGGGATCCCGCGATGGACATGTGCCTCAGTGGTGTCGGACGGCAGACCGAGAGCCGACACGCACACAAGGGAAAGGAACACACTCGTGGGCATCATCGCCTGGATCCTGATCGGCCTCATCGCAGGGGCCATCGCCAAGGCCCTCACTCCCGGCAAGGACCCGGGAGGCTGCCTGGTGACGATGCTGATCGGCATCGTGGGCGGGCTGCTCGGCGGCTGGCTGGGCAAGCTGATCTTCGGCGTCCACTCGATCAACGGGTTCTTCCATCTGTCCACGTGGATCGCCGCCATCGTCGGTTCGGTGATCGTCCTGTTCATCTATCGCCTGCTCTCGGGCCAACGGTCCCGCTGACCCGATCCGGCGGTAGGCGAGAGTGGCCAATGTTCGAATTAGCTCACTTGTTCGAATCATCAGGTACGCTGGCCACATGGCAACGCACCAGCTCCAGGGATCACTCTTCGACCAGAGCGATGACGTACACCTGGGCGCCCTGGACGGGATCCACAGGACAGTCCTGGGCGACGGGGCGTGGATAGACCTCCTGCCGGGCTGGCTCAGTGGCGCCGACGTCCTGTTCGAACGCCTCGCCACGGACGTCCCGTGGAAGGCCGAACGCAGGCAGATGTACGAGAGGGTCGTGGACGTGCCACGCCTGCTCGCCTTCTACCGCGCCGGCCAACCACTCCCCCACGTCGTTCTCGACGAGGCCCGGCAGGCACTCTCCGCGCACTACGCCACCGAGCTCGGCGAGGCGTTCACGACGGCCGGCCTGTGTCACTACCGCGACGGGCGCGACAGCGTGGCCTGGCACGGTGACCGCATCGGCCGGGGTGCCCGCGAGGACACGATGGTCGCCATCCTCTCCGTGGGGGCACCCCGCGATCTGCTGCTCCGCCCACTCCACGGTGGCGAGACAGTCCGGCGCCCGCTCGGGCACGGCGATCTGATCGTGATGGGCGGCTCGTGCCAGCGCACCTGGGAGCACGCCATCCCCAAGTCGACCCGGGTCTCCGGAGGGCGCATCAGCATCCAGTTCCGGCCGCACGGGGTGCAGTGACCGGACATCCCTCCGGCGCACTCGACGAGGCGTGCGGCAAGCCCGGCTCATACGCTATAGTTGATCTTGAGCCTGCGGCCGGAACTCCCGGTAGCGGGCCCGGCGTTGGTCGTCCAAGGAAAGACGCCCCGCTTCCTGCGGGGAAATGCAGGTGCAAGGCCTGCCCAGCGCTCGCGACAAGCCCCGGTCTTTCACGAGACCGGGGCTTTTTTTGCGCGCTTCATCTCGTCACCGCCGCTAAAGTCTCCCGGGCCACTCAAGGTCAATACGAGGAGACGCAAGTGCACCCACTGGCGGTCGAACAGAACTTCCGGATGCGGGCCGGCCGGCTGCAGAGCTGGGGAATCGGTCTTCTCGCCTGCGCCTTGCTGCTCTGGATCTATGCCGCATGGCAGTTGTTCACGTCGTACGAGTCCACGTACAACAAAATCGACTGCCCCGCACCGGTCAACTCCGAGCCCAGGGACCTCTACTTCGAGGATTCCGGTGACGCGTACAACGCTGCGGCGCAATGCGCATCGGACCGGAACTGGCCCCAGCCGCTGGCTGCGTTGGTGGTTTCCGTCCCCCTGACCGCGATAGGCAGCGTCCTGTTCACCGCGGGAACGGTCAGCATCCGGCTGCGCCACCACCATGACGAACTGGAGAGGGCTCAGAGTTGAGGACACCGGGATGACCCGATTCCCCCGCCGCGCGATGAAGCGCGCCCAGGTGCGCATACCCCGCGCCAGGACCAGGCGTGCTTCGTACCGACCGCGAGCGGGGGCGCCCCCGCCTATGCCGAGCAGTTCCTCGCCGCGTTCGCCTCACGTCCCGACTGCGAACCCGCCGTCCTGCCGCTGTTCCGCCGCGAGCTCGACGACGCCGAAATCGAGGCCGTGGCCCGGACCTCGCGGGCGCGGCTGTGGCGGGTGGAGTCGGACGGGCGGGGCGGGGTCACCGAGCGCGCGTCGCCCTGCCGGGCGCTTGCGGGCCGAGCCTAGCCATTCAGTACCGCGGGTGTCGGGCCGTCGGGGCGCACGGTGATGCTGTACGCGGCTTTGGCCGGGGTGGAGTGGAAGCGCGGGACATGGGCGGGCAGCAGGTGCTCCAGGAGGACGGTCGACTCCCTGAGGGCGAACTGCAGGCCCAGGCAGGCACGGGGCCCGACGCCGAACGGGAAGTAGCTCCCCGGGTGAGTGGGGCGTCGCCCGGGGGTCGTGAAGCGGGCCGGATCGAATCGCCCCGGGTCTTCCCAGAGTTCGGGGTCCCGGTGCGTCAGGTAAGGGCAGACCAGTACATCGGTGCCCGCCTCGATCTCGTACCCGGCGAGCGTGTCGTCCTGCGCCGCGCTGCGCGGCAGCATCCAGGCGGACGGGTAGAACCGCAGCGTTTCGTGGACGAGCGCCTGGAGGGCCTGCCGGCGCTGGGGCGAGCCATCGGCTCCGGCGGCGAGAGCCTGCTCCCGCGCCTCCGGATTGCGGTCCAACAGGAGGTAGAGCCAGGTCAGGGTCGTGGCGGTGGTCTCGTGCCCGGCGACAAGGAGGGTGACGAGTTCGTCGCGGATCAGCCGGTCCGTGTACTCGGGACGCGTTTTCGCCGCATCGAGCAGGACATGCAGCAGGCCCGGACCGTCGGGTCCGGCCTCGGAGTCGCGCGCGGCGGCGATGGCGCGGCTGGCCACCGCGTCGATTCTGGCCAGCTCGTCGGCGACCACCCCTTGGGCGGCGGTGCCGTCGGCGGGCAGGCTGGGTAGCACGGCCAACACGGCGGGCACTGCGGCCAGTTCACGCTCAGCCTCGGGGCCGAGGGGATGCCCGGTCAGGGAACGCCAGATGACGTCAAGGGCGAAGCGGCGCATCTCGTCGCCGACGTCGAAGGCCTGCCCTGTGCGGGCGTATCCGTCCCAGCGTGCCGCCGTGGTCCGGGCGGCCTCGGCGATCCGCTGCTCGTAGCGCCGCATGCCAGGGCCGGTGAACTGGGACTGCAGCAACCGCCGTTGGCGCTGCCACGACTCCCCCGTCGCGGCAAGCACTCCGTCGCCGATCAGCAGTCGGGCGCGGTGTGAACGCTTGACGTACCGGTCGGCATTGAGCGCGAGCACATGCTGCACGGCTTCGGGGGAGGTGATCAGGACGGTCGGGCGCGGACCGAGCCGGAACGCGGCGACGCCACCGAGCCGTTCGCGCACCTGGGCGAAGAGGTCGATGAGTTCCCCTCCCCCGGCCTGCCACAGTTCGACGAGGGCGGGATCGAGCTCGGGGACCCGGCGCCCGGGAGGCGAAGGGAGGGAACCGGGGCGGGCGTGGGTGGCCACGGGGCTGCTCCTGTTCGACGGCTGTACGTCGGCACGGGCGGGTGTAGGCGTCACGCACTGTAGGGCAGTGGGAGCGCCGCCCGACAGTCCACGTCGGGGCGCCGGAGGGGCCGGGCGGCGGGCCCGGCCCCTGCGGTCAGTGGTCGACAGCCGGCGGACGGCGGACGGTCAGACGCGGTCGGCTGCGATCAGTACGTACTGGAAGGAGCCGTCCTTATAGGAATTGATGAACGCCTCCTCGATGCCGGTGACCAGGGACGACGTGGCCCGCAACTCCCAGTAGGGCAGGGTCGCGGGCGTCAGGTCCACGACGGCCTGCGGTACGAGACGGTTGTCGGCCATGGCGCGCAGGTACTCCCGGCGGGAGTGGATGTTGCACTCGAAGTGCGCGTTGATCTGGGAGACCCACTTCGACGGCTGGCCGTACCGCGGGTTCCAGCAGCCGGTGATGGTCACATAGCGGCCGCCGACCTCGAGGATCCGGGAGTGCTCGCCGAAGAGGTCGTGCAGGTCGACGTACATGGTCGACTCGTTGTTCCACGAGCCCGCGGCCTGCCCTGTCTCGAAGGGCATGTCGAGCATGTTGCACACCTGGGCCCTGACGTGATCCTGGATGCGGAGTTCCTGGGCGCGCTGGTTGGCGAACTCGGCCTGCTTGGCCGACAGGGTGACTCCCTCGACCTTGCATCCGAATCGCTGGTGCGCCATGACCATCGAACCGCCACGGCCGCAGCCGGCGTCCACGAGCGTGTCGTCGCTTCCGCGGGGTCCCATGTGGTTCAGGAGGACTTCGGCCTGCGCCGACTCCAGGCGGTGGAGCTCGGTGATCAGCTTCTTCTCGTGCTCGCTGTCGTCGGGGTCGCCCAGGGCGGCGTGGTCGACGTCGCCGATGCCGTAATGATGGTGATAGAGCCCGTCGACGTCGCCGAGGCGCAGGTTCACGGGCCTGGCCTCGTTGTTCCAGTAGCGCGCGATGTCGCCCTGATAGGGCGTCGCCGGGGCGGGGACGAACGCGGAGGCGCTGTTGACAGTGGTGAATTCAGTGCTGGTCACAGGTGATTCCGTCCTTACCAGAAATCGGGCAGGCTGTATCGGTAGGTGTTGGTCTGGTGCCAGTAGTGGTTGCCGTCGACCCATACGGCCACGCCCCGCAGGAAGCGCAGCAGGCTCGGGACGGGGCAGGAGGCGGCCAGGGCTGCGGCTTCGCTCTCGAAATCGCGCATGAGGTCGTTGTGGACCTCGACCGCCTTCAGATAGGCCTCACGGTCGGAGACGTCCTCGCGCTCGGCGATCACCACCGGCAGGTTCAAGTGCCGTCCGAGGCTGGCGAGTTCCTTCGTGTACGAGTACAGGTCGTTGACGATGGTGCTGGCGTTCCCGGCGAGCGCGAGGACCCGCTGCATGGCGGGCTGAGCATGCAGGTCCGTCGGCAGTTCGTAGCCGCCGACGGCGTCGGTGATGCCGGGGCAGGGCCGGAAGTTGTTGAACTGCCGCATCGCCAGGTACTCCCACACCTCGGGCGTGTGGTCCGTCTGGGCCCAGGCGGCCTCCGCGAGGTATCCCAGGTGCAGCCGTGCCATGTCGTGCCGGAAGCGGTCGGCCTGGGAGCCGGTGGATTGCCGGACGAAGTACTCCATCGCGGAGCGGTAGGCGCGCCGCGGGGCGTCCTCGTGGAGCGACTTGGCCCACTGGGGTTGGTACTCCTGCGTCGCGTGCAGGGGGTCGAGGGCGGTGTGCGCCAGTAGCAGGCGCCCCCCGAGCCCGATCGGCGAACCTCCGTGGTCCTCGCAGTAGCAGTCGTCGACCGCGTTCTCGGCGACCATGAGCCGGGTGGCGACCATCAGGTGCTCGATGGTCGGGGCGTCCGGGTGGCAGGCGACCATGTAGCGCCCGACGGAGAAGCCGTCGAACTGGCCCTCCCACTCGTCGGGGAACAGCTCGACCTCGTCGACCGCCCAGTCCTTGATCCGGCGGCTGACCTCCTCCACCCGCGCCGGGTCGGGCTCCGACACCGGGTGGTAGTAGAGCCCCGGGATGTGCAGGCTCTCCGTCGGCGGCTCGACCGCCGCGGGCGACGGCGGCTCCTCCCGCCGGCCCGGGTACAAGCTCGCCGTGCCCAGACTGCTGGGACCTCGCAGGACCCGCTCGATGGCGGGGTCCGGCACAGCGTCGGGCAGCAGAGGTACGGATTCTGCGGCAGGGAGAGGGACAGAGGGCGGGCCCGGCAGGACGTCGGGGGTTCGGAGGGCCGCGGCGGCGGGCGGGCTCGCGTGCAGAGGGGAAGACCCAGGATCGGGCATCCGTGGCTCCTTGTTGGGATGGGGTGGCCTTTTCCGGATCCGGGCATACGCGCCCGGCCCGGCAGGGTCCGGGCTGTCGTGGCCGTCCGACGGATGCTCTAGTCGCGCCTGCGGGCGATCTGCACGTTCTCAAGCACGCCGAGCGCGCTGGGCACCAGGATGGCGGCGGAGTAGTACGTGCTGACCAGGTACGAGAGGATCGCCTGCTCGCTGATGCCCATGAAGCGCACCGAAAGGCCCGGCTCGTACTCCTCAGGGAGGCCGGTCTGACGCAGACCGATGACGCCCTGGTTGTCCTCGCCGATGCGCATGGCGAGGATCGAGCTTGTCTGCTCCTTGGTGACGGGGATCTTGTTGCAGGGCAGGATCGGCACTCCGCGCCAGGCTGGCACCTGCTGCCCGCCGAGGTCGACGTGATCCGGATAGATCCCGCGGGCGTTGAGCTCACGCCCGATCGCCGCGATCGTCCTGGGATGAGCGAGGAAGAGCTTCGTGCCGCGGCGGCGGCAGAGCAGTTCGTCGAGGTCGTCCGGCGTCGGCGGGCCCGAGTGGGGCTGGATCCGCTGCTTGAAGTCGGCGTTGTGGAGCAGGCCGAACTCCCGGTTGTTGATCAGCTCGTGCTCCTGGCGCTCGCGCAGCGCCTCGATGGTGAGCCTGAGCTGCTCCTGGGTCTGGTTCATCGGCCCGTTGTAGAGGTCGGTGACCCTCGTGTGGACCCGCAGAACGGTCTGCGCGACGGAGAGTTCGTACTCGCGCGGCTTGAGCTCGTAGTCGACGAAGGCACCCGGCAGGGCGAATTCGCCGACGTGTCCGGCCGACATCGCGATCTCGGCTTCGCCGTGCTTGTTCTGACGCTGCTGAGGGAGCCGACTGAACTCGCGAAGGTGGGCCTGGAGGCTCGGCGCTGTGGAAAGCACGGCGTCGAAGTCGGCGCGCGTCAGGGTGAGCAGGGTGCCGGAGGTCTCGGCGGTCGCGGTGGAGTTCCATCTGGCGTCGGTGTCCAGAAGGGCGTTCTCCCCGAACCGGTCGCCGTCGGCAAGGACCGCGACGCCGACCTCGTCGCCGTATTTGCCGACGGAGTTCTGGTTGATCCGGCCGTGGGCGATCAGGTGGAGCTGCCCGGCGGGGGTACCGCGTTCGACAAGCACCTCGCCGGCGCGGAAGTCGCGCTGGACGCACCGGTCGGCGATCGCGGTCAGCACCTCCACGTCGTCGAAGCCGCGCAGCAGAGCCAGTTCGCCGAGTTCCCGAGGGATCACCCGGACGTCGACGCCGTCCTGGACGAAGTCGATGCGCCCGTCGCCGACGGTGTAGCTCAGCCGGCGGTTCACCCGGTAGGCGCCGCCCTTGGTCTCCACCCAGGGGAGCATCCGCAGCAACCAGCGAGAGGTGATCTCCTGCATCTGCGGGGCGGACTTGGTCGTGGTGGCGAGGTTACGGGCAGCCGCGGTGCCCAGGCTGGACTGCCTGGGTGGTTCCAACTGCGCATCCGGGCTTGTTTCAACGGTCATCGGGCGAGCTCTCCTTCGCGAGGGAGGTAATGCGCACAGGCGCGCCAACCGGCGAAACTGGAAGTAGAGGGGTAATCTCTTGGATTTCGTCCAGATCCGGGGACCATTTAACGGCCGTTGCGCCTCGCTCGCCCGATAAGACCGTTAGCAGCACTCGAAGCGGTGATCTTGCTTCTGCCGGGGTTTATCCCAATGAACCACGGCGTTCCGGCCAGTGGCCGAGAGGGCTTCCCTCAGTCGCGCAGGGGGGTGAACAGGTGTCCCCGCGATCCGGTGCGGTGTTCAGAGCGTTCAGACACCACTGGTCGGCCCCTTGCCAGCCAGTGGTGGTGCGCCTCGTGGTGAGTGGCCAGCTCCTGCCGGCGACGTCGGCCTCGACGAGTTCCGCGATCCGGCGCTCGTCGAAGTGGACGGCGAGGCTGTCCGCCATTTGGCGCCAGTAGGCGGGGCCGGTCAACTCACCTCTGTCGTACGGCTGTCGCCGCGCCCAATAGGCGTCCAAGAACGCCGGGGCGGGAACTTTCGCCGTACGGACGTTGGCCCGCGGCACTCGGGTCGCTCACTCACGTCCCTGCACCGCGGGCATCCTGCGTACCCCGCCCGCCCCGGCCACGGCCGTCGGCGAGCGGGGCGCGGGAAGTCAGGAGAGGTAGGCCTCCACTTCGCTGAACTGCGCGGCGGGCCAGCCGGTGTTGGCCGTGACGCGCAGCCGCAGATGGCGGACGTTGGGCGCGGAGGCGGGCAGCGTGATGGTCACCTTGTTGCCGCTCGCCGGGTCGAAGCGGTAGTCCTTCGCATCGGCCAGCGTGCTGTAAGAGGTGCCGTCGGCGCTGCCCTGGACGGACAGGGTCTGGGTCCTGGCCCCCCAGGCTGCGGGCGGCGGCAGCTTCAGGACCAGTCTGCGGACCGCCTCGGACTTGCCGAGGTCGACGGTGATCGACTGCGGGAAGGCGTTGTTGGTGGATTCCCAGTACGTCGCCGCGTCACCGTCGACCGCCTTGGCGGGGGTGTAGACGTCGGCGGATCCGCTCGCGGTGGCCGGGCGGTTCTTGGCGAGGTTGCGGTCGGGGTCGGGGTCGGGGTTGCCTGCGCCGGGCTTCGGCCAGGTCGAGCAGTCGTCCCAGGTGCTGCTCCAGCCGGAGTTCCCGCCGCCGTCGGTGAGGCTGAAGGTGCCGGAGCCGCTCGGGTAGGGGCAGTTGTAGATGCCGGCCGCGCCGACACCGGTGGCCTTCACGTTCGACATCTTCACCGCGCCGGGCGTCTCGGCCTGGACGACGACCGTGCCCACCTTGTCGATGGTCGTGCCGCTGATGTTCACGTTCTTCACGGCCTTGCCGGTGCCACCGCCCGAGACGAACTCGTACGCGCTCCAGGGGCTGTCGGTGATCGTCGTGTCGGTGATGTTCACCGTGGCCTCGATGGCACTGTCGTACGCGTCCACGCGCAACGCACCCATCGGGTGCTGCCAGTTGGGGTTCATGGCCCCGGTACGGACGAGGCTGTTGCCGGAGACCGTGATGGTGCCCGCCAGCGGGAAGAACGGGTCCAGGAACTTCTGGTTGGAGATGGCGATGCCGCTGCCGAGCGCGTTGGTGTCGAGGATCAGGTTGTCCTTGACGGTGATGTCGCGCCCGCCGTAGATGGCGATGCCGTTGGCGAGGTTGGGCTGCGAGATGGTGTTGCCGGCGAAGGTCGAGTCACTGTTGGTGGTGTTGAGGGCCCACATCGCCAGGGCGTCGTCGCCGGTGTTGCGCAGGAAGTTGTTGCGTACGTTGACACCCTTGGCCGTGCCGTTGAGGTTGAGGCCGTCGGCCGTCATGTCGAGGAAGCGGTTCTTCTCCACGACCAGGTTGTCGTTGTTGCCGGTCAGCCAGAGGCCGACCTTGAGGTGCTGCAGCCACATTCCGGAGACGGTGGAGTTCGGGCCGAGCGATCCGTTGACGAAGTTGTCCGGGTTGCTGTCGACCCGCTCGGTGACCTCGCCGATCACCGCGAAGTCATAAAGCCCCACCTTGCCGGTGGGTGCGCCCGACTGATCGATGAAGCGTGAACTGCGCACGATGGAGTGCCAGTTGCCCGCACCGCGGATCGTCACGTTGTCGACGTTGTTGAGTGACTGGGTGAGCTTGTACTCGCCCGGCGGGATCCACACCGTGCCGCCCTTGGCCGCCGCGATGGTCTCGCGGAAGGCCTGGGTGGAGTCGCCCTGGCCGGTGGGGTCGGCGCCCTTGTCGGTGACCGAGAGCGCGCCCGACGGCTTCGCAGCGGCTGCCGCCACCTGTTCGAAGTCGGCGACGTCGACGGTGACCTGGGTGGAGGAGGCCTCCAGCTTCACCTTGTCGCCGGACTGCAGGTTCTGGCCGAGCTGCAGCCGAGCGTTGTCGAAGAGGTGGTGGGTCTTGGCGCCCGCGATCCAGGGGGTGTCGACGTAGCTGTACTTCGACGTGACGGCCAGCGTCTTGGAGATCTTCTGACCATTGACGTACACGGCCATCGAGCCCGACTGACCGTCGGGGACGTTGTAGGCGACGTTCAGCGCGTTCGCGGCTTTGGTGAGCGTGAATTCGACGCTCTGCCCGGACGCGAGACGCACCGCCTGACGGCCCGACGCCTCCGAGGCGACCGTGCCCTGGGTGTGGTCGGGGCCGATCTTGGTGCCGTTCGTGGTCGCGCTCTCCGCCTCGATGGAGGTGAAGGGCAGCGTGGCGCCCGAAGCCGCCTTGGCCGCCCCGGTCGCCTCTGCGGCCTGCGCGCCGGTGGCCGTGAGGCCGGTGACGAGGGTGCCGACGAGGCCTGCGGTGGCCACGGCGGCGTACCACTTGTGGATGGGTCTTGGCATGCTCCTGCCAGATATATACATGGAGTGGTGCACCTTCCTTGTGAGTGGGGAGGTCAGTGCTCGTTCCTGGTGAGGTGAGTGGGGGGACGGCGGTGGCGCCGCGGTGCGGAAAGTCAGACGCGCAGCCAGACCGCCGTGTCCTGCGGCAGGCGGCCCGTGTCATCCAAGGGGCTGCTGGCCAGCAGGAGGCGTGTATGGGCGGGGAGTTCGTAGGGCGTGGGGGCGAGGTTGACGACGCAGGCCAGGCCCGGCTCACGCAGGAAGGCCAGGACGCCGTCGGCGGACGGTAGCCAGGTCAACGGGCCGTCGCCGAAGCCGGGTTCGATGCGGCGCAGGCGCAGAGCGGCGCGGTAGAGCGTGAGCATGGAGTGGGGATCGGCAGCCTGGAGATCGGCGGCGTACGAGGGCCAGCCCTCCGGCTGTGGCAGCCAGGGTCCTGTCATCGAGCCGAAGCCCGCGTGCGGTTCGGCGGCCGTCCAGGGCAGGGGAACCCGGCAGCCGTCGCGGCCCGGGTCGGCGCCACCGGAGCGGAAGTGCATGGGGTCCTGGATGCGGTCCAGGGGGATGTCGGCCTCGGGCAGGCCCAGTTCGTCGCCCTGGTAGATATAGACCGCGCCGGGCAGGGCGAGGGCGAGGAGGGCGGCGGCGCGGGCGCGGCGGGTGCCGAGCGCCAGGTCGGTGGGGGTGCCGAACACCTTCGTGGTGAAGTCGAAGCCGGTGTCGTCGCGGCCGTAGCGGGTGACCGTGCGGGTCACGTCGTGGTTGCAAAGCACCCAGGTGGCGGGGGCGCCGACCGGGGCGTGTTCGGCGAGGGTGGCCTCGATGGACGTACGCAGCTTCTGTGCATCCCAAGGGCAGGACAGGAACGAGAAGTTGAAGGCGGTGTGCATTTCGTCGGGCCGCAGATAGCGGGCGAAGCGTTCGGCGTCGGGGAGCCAGACCTCGCCGACGAAGACGCCCGCGTACTCGTCGGCGACGGCACGCCAGGAGCGGTAGATGTCGTGCAGTTCGTCGCGGTCGATGAAGGGGTGCGGGTCGATTCCCTCGATGAAGTCGGGCAGGTCGGGGTCCTTGGCGGGCAGAGCCGCGGAGTCGATCCGTACGCCTGACACTCCCCTCTCGAACCAGAACCGCAGGACGTCCTCGTGCTCCTGGCGGACCACGGGGTGGGCCCAGTTGAGGTCGGGCTGCTCCGGTGCGAAGAGGTGGAGGTACCACTCGCCGTCCTCGACGCGGGTCCAGGTCGACGCGGACGCCGAGAACTGGGATGGCCAGTCGTTGGGCGGGATTTCGCCGTGTGCGCCGCGGCCCGGGCGGAAGTGGAAAAGGTCGCGTTCGGGAGAGCCAGGACCTGCGGCCAGGGCGGCCTTGAACCACGCGTGCTGGTCGGAGACGTGATTGGGGACGATGTCGACGATGGTGCGGATGCCGAGCGTGCGGGCCTCGGCGATCAGCTTCTCGGCTTCGGCGACGGTGCCGAACGCGGGGTCGATGACGCGGTAGTCGGTGACGTCGTAGCCGCCGTCGACCATGGGTGAGAGGTACCAGGGGCTGAACCACAGGGCGTCGACCCCGAGTTCGGCGAGGTAGGGCAGCTTGGCCCGGACGCCCGCGAGATCCCCGGTGCCGTCGCCGTCACCGTCCGCGAAGCTGCGTACGTACACCTGATAGATGGCGGCCGAGCGCCACCAGGAGGCATCGGTCGGGGAGGTTACTGCCACGTGAGGTTCCTTTCGGGCAGGTGGGACCCCGTCGCCGCGGCGCTTGGCCGGTGGCGGGGTGCGCGGGGTGGGGCCCGAGGGGTCAGCCCTTGAGGCTGCCTGCGGTCAGGCCGCTCATGATGTTGCGCTGGAAGATCAGGAAGATGATCAGGGTCGGCAGCGAGGCGATGGCGAGGGCGGCCAGGAGCCAGTTCTCGGAGACGCTGGCGGCCAGGGAGTAGATGCCGACGTTCACGGTCTGCTTGCCGGGGTCGGGCAGGGTGAGCATCGGCCAGAGGAAGTCCTTCCAGACCGCGACCACCGCGAAGATCGACACGACACCGAGGATCGGCCGGGACAGCGGCAGGACCACGGAGCGCAGGGTGCGCAGGGACGAGGCGCCGTCGATGGCGGCGGCGTCAAGGAGCTCACGCGGAATGGAGTCGAAGAACCGCTTGAGCAGGAAGATGTTGAAGGCGTTGGTGACCGAGGGGAGCCAGATCGCCCAGGGCGAGTTGATGAGGTTGCGCTCCACGACCGGCACGTCCAGGACGGTCAGGTACTGCGGTACGACCAGGACGGTGGCCGGGATCATCAGGGTGAGCAGCATCATCCCGAGGATCGCCTTGCCGAATATGGGCCGCAGCTTGGAGAGCGAGTAGGCGGCGGCCACATCGAAGACCAGCTGGAAGGCGAGTGCGCCGAACGCGTAGTAGAGGGTGTTGAAGAGGAGTTGGGCCAGGTCCATCACGCCCCAGGCGTCCGCGTAGTTCTGCGGATGGATGGAGTCGGGAACCAGGGTGGGTGGTGTCTGGCCGAATTCCTGCGGCGACTTCAGACCGCTGGTGACCATCCAGTACAGCGGGCCGATGAAGACCAGGGTGAAGACGATCGTCACCACGGTGAAGGCGGTCCAGTACAGGACCTTGCCGCGGGGGCGGGCCAGCGTGGCCGGGGAGATCAAGGTGCGTGTGCTCATGTCCGTCGTCTCCCCCGGCTAGTCTTCGCTGCCGGCGCGGCTCAGTCGCGCGTACGCCGCCGAGAATCCGGCGAGCAGTACGAGCAGGATCAGGCCCAGGGCCGCCGCGCTGCCGTAGTTGTTGAAGGTGAAGGCGTACTGGTAAATGAGGTGGACGACGGTCAGGGTCGCGCCCTCGGGGCCCGCGCCGCCGGTGAGCAGGAACGGCTCCACGAACACCTGCATGGTGGCGATGATCTGCAGGAGAAACATCAGCGAGAGGATCAGCCGGGTCTGCGGAATGGTGACATGCCAGATCCTGCGGAATACGCCCGCGCCGTCCAGCTCGGCCGCCTCGTACAGCTCGCCGGGGATGGACTGCAGCGCCGCCAGGTAGATCAGCGTCGCGCCGCCCATGTTCATCCAGGTGGCGGCGATGACCACGGAGACCATCGCGGTGTCGGTGTCCTGCAGCCAGGCCTGTCCGGGCAGGCCGACGGCTTCCAGGATGCGGTTGAACAGGCCGTATCCGGGATCGTAGAAGTACTTGAAGAGCAGCACGGATGCCACGGGCGGCAGCATCACCGGGAGGTAGACGAG
This sequence comes from Streptomyces sp. NPDC056486, assembly GCF_042795295.1. Classification (NCBI taxonomy): domain Bacteria; kingdom Bacillati; phylum Actinomycetota; class Actinomycetes; order Kitasatosporales; family Streptomycetaceae; genus Streptomyces; species Streptomyces sp. NPDC056486. Next base: position 9,344 of record NZ_JBHTSF010000141.1, on the reverse strand, counting down.
CAGTCTCAAGTAGCCGCGGCCGTGCCGGAATTCATTGAGTATGAGGGCGATGGCGAAGGGGACGGCGAAGCCGAGGACCAGCGCGAGCGCGGTGAACAGCAGTGTGTTGCGCCACGCCTGCCAGAAGGCCGGGTCGTTGAAGATGTAGGTGAGGTTGGACCAGCCGGCCCAGACCGTCTCGCCGTTCTCGGTCTTCTGGAAGGCCAGGATGAATTCCCTGACCATCGGGTACCAGGAGAAGATCGCGAAGCACAGGAGGGCGCCGATCAGGAAGCCGTGCGCGGTGAGATTGCGCTTCAACGCCTGTCGGAACGCGCCGCGTTCGGGGCGGGCGGCCCGGCTGTCCGTCTGCGGGGACGGCCGGGCCTTGTTCTTGGAGAGGGTGGGTGCGGACATCACTGGTTGGCCAGAACCTGGTTGACCTGTTGTTCGGCGGTCTTCAGGAGCTTGTCCGCGTCGGCGTCCTTGTTGGTGAGGACGGCCGACATCAGCGTGTCGAGGACCTTGTAGACCTCCTGAGCCTTGGGCGGCTCGGCCTTGCCCGTGACCGGCTTGTCGGTGAAGGCCTGGAAGTTCTCGACGGGCATGGTCGAGCTGGCCGCGCGAGCCTTGTCGTCCTTGGTCTTGCTGTCACCGGTCCAGAAGTTCGGCTGCGGCAGACCGACGGGCAGCCCGTCCGCCTTGGTGCGGGCCCAGTCGAACTGTCCCTTGCCGGGCTGGAGGAACTTGAAGTTGATCCAGGCGATCGCGGCCTTGATCTGGTCGGGCGAACTGCCCTTCTTGATCATGTAGTCGTTGCCGCCGAAGAGCGTGGCCTTCTGGCCGGGTATCGGGCCCATCCCGAAGTCGTCGTACTTCGCGCCGAGGTTCTGCACCATGTACGTGATGTCGTCGGGCGCGGCGAGGAACATGCCCAGCTTGTCGGCGGCCATCTGCTTCTGCAGGTCGCCCCACTTCAGGAGCTGCGTCTTGCCCATGCTGTTGTCGTCCCAGCGCATGGCCTTGAGGTTGTCGACGATTGTCTTGCCGGTGTCGTTGTTGAAGGCGGCCTTCTTGCCGTCCTTGCTCACGATGTCGCCGCCGAGGCCGTAGGTGGTGGCGGTGAAGTGCCAGCCGCCGTTGTTGCCCGCGCTGTACTCGCCGAAGCCCGAGACGCCGTCGCCGAGGGCGGCGATCTTCTTGGCGGCCGTGCGGACCTCGGCCCAGGTGGTCGGGGGCGAGTTGGGGTCGAGCCCGGCCTTCTTGAAGAGCTTGCGGTTGACGAGCAGGCCCATCGTGTAGTTGCTGTAGGGCAGACCGTAGAGCTTGTCGTCCTTCTTCAGGACGCCCAGGACGTTCGGGTCCATGTCTCCGAGGGCCGGGACCGACTTGTCGTTGACGTAGGCGCTGATGTCCTGGGCGCCGTCGTTGTCCATGACCTGCTGCAGGTCGGTGAAGTAGGTGTAGAAGACGTCCGGTTGGGACTTCGCCTTCAGCATCGCCGTGAAGCGGGGAGGCTCCAGGCAGGGGTCGGTCTGCTTCCCCTTGATCGTGACGTTCGGGTACTTCTTGTTGAACGCCGCGACGTCCTCCTTCCACTGCTTGAGCTCGGCCTTCTCGGCGGCCGGCGGCATGCAGTCGATGGTGAGCGTCACCTTGGTCTTGGGATCCAGCGGGGCGGCGGCGTTGGCCGCGTTGGCGCCGTTGTCCCCGCCGGAATCGCCGTTGTCACTGCTGCTGGTGCCGCAGGCCGCGAGGGCGGTGAGGGCAAGCGCGGAGGCGACGGCGACCGTGGCCGTACGGCGGTGGGCGCGGATCGTGGTGCGGCCGACGGCACCGCTGGGTGTGCTGCTCGGCGTGCCGCTTGGTGTGCGGCGGCGGATACGTCGGAAGTACGGCATTCCGGAGCTGCTCATCGGTGGACCCCTTTGGACAGCGCCGCCCGCCCGTGGGGGCAGGACGGCTTGGCAGGAGCGGGAAGCCCACAGCTGCGCAGACTGTGTGGCGGCGCTCACTCAAGCACCGACAACAGATCTGCGCAATATCTCGCGCGATGATTGAAATAAATTGACAGTACGAGGGCAAGAGGCGCCCGGCGGCCCACAAGCCCTTTCTGTGCCTACGCCTGTGCCTACTCCTGCGGCGGCTGTCCCGTCGAGCCGCGCACCACCAACTCCGGCTCGAAGAGCAGTTCCTCCGTGGGCACCGCACTCCCCCCGATCTTCAGGGTGAGGATCTCGACCGCGGCACGCCCCATGGCCTCGATCGGCTGACGCACCGTGGTCAGCGGGGGGTCGGTGCAGGTCATGAACGCCGAGTCGTCATAGCCGACCACGGACACGTCGTGCGGGACGCCGAGCCCGCGGCGGCGCGCGGCGCGCACCGCGCCCAGGGCCAAGGGGTCGCTCGCGCAGACGATGCCGGTGACGCCGGAGTCCAGGAGCCGTCCGGCGGCGGCCTGGCCACCCTCGATCGAGAACATCCCCCGCGAGATGTGCTCATCGGGCAGTTCACCACCGGCCTGCTCGGCGATCACCCGGGCGGCGGCGAGCTTGCGCTGCGACGGCATGTGGTCGGCGGGCCCGAGCACCAGGCCGATGCGGCGGTGACCGAGCGAGGAGAGGTGGCGCCAGGCCTGCTCGACCGCCACCGCGTCGTCGCAGGACACCGCGGGAAATCCGAGCCGCTCGATGGCCGCGTTCACGAGAACCACCGGGATCTTGCGCGCCGCGAGCCGCTTGTAGTGCTCGTGCGGGGCGTCCGCCTGCGCGTACAGCCCACCGGCGAACACGACGCCGGACACCTGCTGTTGGAGCAGCAACTCGACGTAATCCTCCTCGGAGACCCCGCCCTTGGTCTGGGTGCACAGCACCGGGGTCAGCCCCTGCTGGGCGAGCGCACTTCCGATCACTTCAGCGAACGCCGGGAAGATCGGGTTCTGCAGCTCGGGCAGCACAAGACCCACGAGCCGGGCCCGCTCGCCGCGCAGCTGTGTGGGCCGCTCGTACCCCAGGACATCCAGGGCCGAGAGCACGGACTGCCGGGTCGCGTCGGAGACCCCGGGCTTGTTGTTGAGCACTCGGCTGACCGTGGCCTCGCTGACCCCGACCTTCCGCGCCACCTGAGCAAGTCGTCGCGTCATGAACGCAAGAATAGTGTAATTCTTGCGTTCTGTTTGCGTGCTCGCTGAATCTGGCCGGGATCGCTCCGCGCGAGCGGCGGGCTACGTGTGCCGAGCGCCACCGGGGACCGAACGGGTGAGGGCGGATCGTTTCGGCGGCGGAGGTCCGTGAATTGAGATATCCCTGCTGGTCAGGACGGGAATGCGGGATGCGTTCACGTGCCATGACCAGCAAAGGAAAACGATCCATGCGTCTTCGTCACTCACTGGCCGCCGCGGCCGGTGCCGCCGTGCTGATCCTGACCGTGCCCGGCTCCGCGTACGCGGCAGAGGGCGACTTCAGCTACACGTACATCGGCAGCGCGGGCGAGGAAGGGCAGGTCACCCTGCACGACCCGGCCGACGGGGAGTGCATCATGCTCGCCGAGGCGGCCCAGGAGTACACCCAGCCACCCGCCCACTCCCCCAGGAATCGCACCGACTCCTACGCGATCGTCTTCACGAACGCCGACTGCTCGGGCGACAACTTCACGCTGCGCCCCCACACCGGTGGCGCGAGCGAGCGGTTGAAGCTCCGGTCGATCCTGTTCGTCTGACCTCCGGTCACTCGCTGTCGGACGAGCGCGGATTCTCCATGCGGGAGAGCCAGGTGGCGAGCAGCCCTTCGAGCGCCTCGGCCTCCGTAGGCGTCAGCAGGTCCCGCAGGCGGCGTTCATTGAGCATGTGGTCGGTGAACGCCCGGTCGATCAGTTCGCGTCCGGGGCGGGTGAGGGCGACGATCCTGCCGCGCTGGTCGTCGTCCGAGCGGCGGCGGGCGACGAGTCCTGCCCGTTCCAGGCGGTCGATTCTCTTCGTCATCGCGCCGGTGGTGACCATGGTGTGGGCGGCGAGTTCGCCGGGCGCGCGCTCGAAGGGCTCACCGGCGCGGCGCAGCGCGCACAGGACGTCGAACTCTCCCTCGTTGAGGCCGTAGCGGCCGTAGACGAGGCAGAGTTCCTCGGTGAGCCGGCCGGCCAGGCGGTGCAGTCTGCCGATCACGCCTTGCGGGGAGACATCGACGTCGGGCCGTTCGCGGCGCCAGTCGGCCTGGATGCGGGCTACGCGGTCCAGCGGTTGCGGGTCGTCCATGCACACCATGGTAGCTTCCCAGGAAGCTATATTAGCTTCCATGGAAGCTAACGCGCGCTGGGTGGCTCTGACCGCAGTCGCACCGGTGGCCTGGGGAACCAACTACTTCGTCACCCATGAGTTCCTGCCCGCGGACAGCCCGCTCTACGGGGCCGCCCTGCGGGCGCTGCCCGCCGGGCTCATCCTGCTGGCCCTGCGCAGGCAGCGACCGCGCGGCGTCTGGTGGTGGCGGTCCGCGGTGCTCGGGCTGCTCAACGTGAGCGTGTTCTTCGTGCTCGTCTATGCCGCATCGCAGCTGCTCCCGACGAGCATCGCCTCGACCGTCATGGCGGTGTCTCCGCTGGCGATGATGCTCATCGCCTGGGCCCTGGTGTCCGAGCGGCCCGGCATCGCACACCTGGCCGGAGCCGCGATCGGCCTCGGCGGCGTCTGCCTCATGCTGCTCACGGGAACAACAGACGTGAGCGTGCCGGGCGTCCTCGCATCGGCCGCGGCCATGCTGGTGTCGTCCTTCGGCTACATACTGACCAAGCGGTGGAGCACCGATACCGACGTGCTCGCCTCGACCGCCTGGCAGCTCACCGCCGGAGGCCTGTTCCTGCTGCCGGTCGCCGCGGCCGTGGAAGGCCCGCCGCCCCAACTCTCCACACCAGCACTCCTCGCGTTCGGCTACGTCACCCTGGTCGCCACCGCGTTGGCCTTCGCCGCCTGGTTCACCGGGCTGCGGCACCTGCCCACGGGAACAGTGGGCTTGATCGGACTGCTCAACCCCGTCACCGGCGTCCTGCTGGGGACCATGGCCGCCGGAGAGGTGCTGACGGTCCGGCAACTCTGCGGCCTTGCCCTCGTCCTGGCCGGAGTCGTCCTTGGCCGGCCCTCACGCGCGGGCCGACCCGGCAGCGGTCAGGCGCCTCCCCGTCCGGCATCCGACGAGTACCCACAGGCGGCGTCGGGCGTCACGCAGCCATGAGCATCACATAGCCGCGTCGACGTCACGGGACACGGGCGACCGCGACGTAGAAACCGCTCAACTCGGCCTTCGGAGCAGGCGAATCCTTGTACCAGTGCGTAGCCGTCACCAGGCCGGGCTCGACGAGTTCCAGTCCCTCGAAGAAGCGCTCGACCTCGGCGCGGCGTCGCATCCGCAACGGCACCTGGCCCTTCTTGTAGGTGTCGGTGACGGAATCCGCGAGGTCGGGGTGCTCGTCGGTGGTGCCGTGGGAAAGGACCAGATAGCTGCCGGACGGCAACGCGTTCACCAGGGTGCGCGTGAGGCCGTAGGGGTCCTCCTCGTCGGTGATGAAGTGCATCAGGGCGATGAGGGAGAGCGCGATGGGCTGGTTGAAGTCCAGGAGTCCACGGGCGTGGTCGAGGATCGCCTCGGGCTCGCGCACGTCCGCCTGAACATAGTCCGTGGCGCCTTCCGGGCTGCTGACCAGCAAGGCTTCGGCGTGCCGCAGCACGATGGGGTCGTTGTCGGCGTACACGACCCGGCAGCTGGGAGCGATCGCCTGGACGATCTGGTGAAGGTTCGGCGCGGTGGGAATGCCGGTACCGATGTCGAGGAACTGCCTGACACCGTTGTCAGCCAGCCAAGCGGCGGCGCGGTGCATGAACGCCCGGTTCCGCCCCGCGTTCGCGCGCGCCTCGGGCGGCAGCTTCTCGCCCAGCTCCTGGTCGACGAGGTAGTTGTCCTTACCGCCCAGAAGCCAGTCGTAGACACGCGCCGGGTGCGGTTTGCTGGTGTCGATGAGGGCGTTGGCGTCTTCTGCAGTCATCCGTGGCTCCACTACGTGTCTGACCGGTCTCCGTGTGCGGCGGGCGACGTGCGCTCCGCCCAAGGCGGCAAGGATCGTCCGAGCCTACAGGTGGAAAGGTCAACTGTTCCGGCTGGTGAGAGAGTTCGTCGCGGCTCTTGCTAGAGCTGCCGCAGGTGATCGCGAAGGCTGCGGGCGGCCTGCGCCAAGAGGGCGTCGGCGCCGGGCTGCACGCTGGCCGGCACGAGGGACTCGGTCATGGCCGCGATGGCGAAGGACTGGCCGTCGGAGTGCTCGACGACACCGATCTCGTGACGGAGGTTGAGCAGGGTGCCGGTCTTGGAGGACCAGGTGCTTGCGTCGGAGCTGAAGTCCGGGGCAAGGCGGTGCCGCAGCACGTTGTGGGCCATGAGGTCGCGCACCCGCTCGGCCACGTCCGGATGGATCTTCGACGGCGTCCACAGCGCCTGCAGCAGGTCGACATAGGTGCGTGCACTGCCGCTGTTGGCGCGGGTGGTGTCGAGCTGCGGCACCCGGTGTCCCCGGCCGCTGGTACCGGCGTCGATGGCCAGGGCGTGGGCGAGATGGGCCTGGTCGGCGCCGAAGCGTTCCACCGGCGTGTCGGACAGTTCGCCGACGTTGTGCCGGACGGCGATGCCCCGGATGCCGAGCTCGTGGAGGATGCCGGTGACCTGGGTGGGCGGGGTGAGCTCGAACAGCGCGTCGGCGGCCATTCCGTCGCTCAGGCAGGTGCTCAGGTAGAGAAGGTCGTCGATCGCGATCCGTGCGGGGTGGCGGAACCGGCTCAGTCCGGTGGGGCCTGGCGTGGTGATCCGTCCGGGCTGCACCTCCAGCGTCGTCGCTCCGTCGAGTTCGCCACGGCGGATGCGCTCGACCGTCGCGAGCGCGAGCGGGAGCTTGACCAGGGATGCGGAGGGCAGGTGGGTGTCCGCCTCGATCCCCAGCTCGTCTCCCGTGTGCAGATCCCGTACGAGCAGACAGCCGTGCAGGCCGCCGTCGCGCAACTCCTGGCGTATGTCGCGCAGCAGTGCCTCGGTGCTCACGCCACCGTGCATGTCACCACCCCTGCCGCTCCCTGTGCCGCCACCCGCGCTGCCGTACATGCCACCACCACCCGCACCACCGTCCACGCCCCGACCCTGCCACCGTTCATGCTGCGGTTCCTCCCTCGGTCCCGGCCGGGGCGTCCGCGCCCAGGCAGCGGGCTATGGCGCCGCCCAGGCGCGCTTCGACGGGCTGCGGATTGCCGTCCGCCGCGGCGGCCAGGGCGAATCCCCGGCCGAGCGTGATCTCGCCGATGGGCCGCCAGGTCAGGCCGAGTTCCTCGGCCTGTGCGAGGGAGCACAGCAACAGGTCGCCCGAGCAGAGGACTTCGGCCGCGGCGCTCGTCAGGTCGGCCGCGGCGACGAGCTGCGCGGGGCGCAGGCCCACCGCGTCACGCAGACGCGTCAGAGGGTCGCGGATGTGCGGCACATCGTCCTCCGGCTGGATCCAGACGCGGCGGGCCGGGCCGGGAGAGGCGCGTCCGACCCGCAGCGTTTCGAGGTAGACACGCTGCACGCGGGGCTCCTGTGCACCGGCGAGCCCGAGCGGCACGGCCCACGCCGCCTCGTCCGCGGGCACCGCGAGCAGGGCGGCGCGCACCTGCTGCGCGCGCAGGAGCTCCCTGCGTTGTGTCGGAGCCGCGACCCGCAGGTCGAGCGTGATCCCGTGGCCGCGCGCCTCGGCGACGAGGCGGGCGAGACCGACCGTGGAGCAGACGCCGGGCACCGCGAGCCGCCACGGCTTGAGCTTGACGGCTTCGGCCTCGTCGAGGAGTACGTCGGCCGCCTGCACGAGCTGCCGGGCCGTCGGCAGCATGTCCCGCCCGAAGGGGGTGAGGACGGCACGCCGCGACGTGCGCTCGAACAGCGGCTCACCGAAGCGTTCTTCCAGGGCCGCGACACGACGGCTCGCCACCGACTGCGACATCCGAGCCGCGGCCGCTCCGTCGGTGAAGCTGCCGTACTGGCTGACGCTGACGAATGCGCGACACGCTCCCACCAGATCCACGCCCCGCACCCTATGCCAGATCAGCATGGAATCGCGCATGAGCGTATTGGACCGCATACGCACCCCGGCGCGAGGGTGGCTCCGGCACTCACACCCACGTACCGGGACGGATCCGTGCCGCTCCGTCCCCTATGCGCCCTGCCTCTGGGGCGCCCTGGAGGTTCGGCCCATGCAGCACACCCGTGACACCCGTGCCCGTCGCACCGTTCTCGGTGCGCTGGCCACTCTCTGTCTCGTCCCACTCCTGGCCTGCGGGGAAGGCGACTCCTCAGCCTCGTCGTCCTCCACGCCGACCACGAGGCCCGCGGGAGCCACCAAGTCCACGCAGGCGACGAAGGCGTTCACCGGCGACTTCAAGAAACTTGAGCGCAAGTTCGACGCGCGCCTCGGTGTCCACGCCGTCGACACCGGCACGGGGCGCGAGGTGTCCTACAACGCCGGTGAGCGCTTCGCCTACAACTCCACGTTCAAGGCGCTGGAGGCCGGAGCCGTACTGCGCAAGTACTCCCTGAGCGGCCTCGACCGCAAGGTCACGTACTCCAAGGATGATCTGGTCGCCAACTCCCCCGTGACCGAAAAGCACGTCGAGACCGGCATGACCCTGGGCGAGCTGTGTGACGCCGCCGTCCGCTACAGCGACAACACCGCGGCCAACCTGCTCTTCGACAAGCTCGGCGGCCCCAAGGGCCTGGACGCCGTGCTCGAGGACCTGGGCGACGACGTCACGCGGATGGATCGCCGCGAGCCCCATCTGAGCGGGTGGGTCCCGGGCGAGAAGCGGGACACGACCACGCCGCGGGCGTTCGCCGAGGACCTGCGCGCGTTCGTCCTCGGGGACGTCCTGCGCAAGGGCGAACGCGCACAGCTCACCAAGTGGCTGCAGACCAATACCACCGGCGACAAGACCATCAAGGCCGGTGTGCCCAAGAACTGGGTGGTCGGCGACAAGACAGGAACCGGCGCCTACTACGGCGCCCGTAACGACATCGCCGTGGTGTGGCCGCCCGACGGTGCCCCCATCGTCCTGGCGATCTTGTCGCACCGCGCCGATAAGGACGCCGAGCCCGACGACAAGCTCATCGCTGAAGCGGCTTCCGTGGCCGTCGACTCGCTGTCGTAGCAGGGCGTACTCGCTGTCGTAGCACCAGGCACTCGCTGCCGTAGCAAGAGGTACGGCGTCGGGGGGGGCCCCCGGCGGGCGGCCCCCCCCCGCCGGCCGAGCCACCAACCAGCCCGGCCCCCCCGGCCCGGGGTGCGACCACCAAAAAAACCAGCCCGCCCCCGGG
>NZ_JBHTSF010000140.1:0-23392 GCF_042795295.1 Streptomyces sp. NPDC056486 | reverse complement strand
GGCCCTAGCGGACCCGCTGCTCGTACCCCACGAGCCGCACGCACACCGCGAGCCCCTCGATGGCCTGCTCGAGCTCGGCGAGGCTCGGGTAGCTGGGCGCGATGCGGATGGTGGCGTCGCGCGGGTCGTCGCCGTACGGGTGGGTGGCGCCGGCCGGGGTCAGCACGATGCCCGCGTCGGCGGCACGGCGTACGACCTCCTTGGCGCAGCCGTCGGTCACTTCGAGGGTGACGAAGTAGCCGCCCTTGGGGTCGGTCCACCGGGCGAGGCCGGTACCGCCGAGCTTCGCCTGAAGGATCCGGGCCACCGCCTCGAACTTCGGCTGGAGCAGGGCACGCTGGCGCTCCATGTGGGCGCGCACCCCGTCGGCGTCCCGCAGGAACATCACGTGCCGCAGCTGGTTGATCTTGTCCGGGCCGATCGACCGCTTGGCGTTGTTGGCGAGCAGCCACTTCAGGTTCGCGGGCGATGAGCCGAAGAAGGCGACGCCCGCGCCCGCCGCGGTGATCTTCGAGGTGGAGCCGAAGACGAAGGCACGGTCCGTGTTCCCCGCGTCCGCGCAGGCGGTGAGCAGGTCGGCGATCTCGGTGGGCTCGTCGGTGAGGTGGTGAGCGGCGTACGCGTTGTCCCAGAAGATCCGGAAGTCGGGCGCGGCGGTCTGCATCGAGGCGAGGCGGGCGACGGTCTCATCGCTGTAGGAGACGCCGTCGGGGTTGCTGTACTTCGGGACGCACCAGATGCCCTTGACCTTCGGGTTCTCGGCGACGAGCCGCTCGACGGCGTCCATGTCCGGACCCTCGGGGGTCATCGGCACCGGGATCATGTCGATCCCGAACCGCTCACAGAGCCCGAAATGCCGGTCGTATCCCGGAACCGGGCACAGGAAAGCGATCCGCTCCTGGTCCACCCAGCGCGACTCGCCACCCGGCACCACACTCAGCAGCGCGTGCACCAGACAGTCGTGCATCAGCTCGAGGCTGGAGTTGCCGAGCGCGAGGAGCTGCCCGGCCGGCACCTGGAGCACGTCCGCGAAGATCTCCCGGAGCTCCACCAGACCCTGCAGACCGCCGTAATTACGTACGTCCGTGCCGTCGGCGGAGGTGTGCCGACCGCCCGGCAGACTCAGCAGCTCCTCGGAGAGGTCGAGCTGCTCCGGCGCCGGCTTGCCACGCGTGAGGTCGAGCGAGAGCCCGCGCCCTGCGAGGTCCTGGTAGTCCTGGCGGGCCTGCTCAAGGAGCCCGGTCAAGGAGTCGGGGCTCAGCTCGGTGGTCATGATGTGTCCTTACGTTGTCGGCGCTGCCGGGGCCTGTGAACTGCCTCGGCCGGCGACGGGGGCATCGGCACTGCCCGCCGAGGATACAAAGCGATGACCTCCCCATGTCCTCGCAGGTGGCGCTCATCACCCTCCGAACACTCCGGGGGCCGACGCCGTACACAAGATCCCGTGCCCAGGCGCCTCCGTCGGGCCGTCACCGGGTGGCCGCGCCGCTCGGACCGTCGGGGTCGTGGGCACGGCCACGGGACGCTACGGAGCCCTGGCCCTGCATCGCAAACGAGCTTTCAAATCGCCCGGAAGCGTCGGAGTAGATCGAGAGCGGCGGGGCTCTGTGAGGCGAACCCCTGGAGCCCCTCCTGCTCGGCGGGAACACTCGGGCCCCACAGGCGGGCGCCGTGGCACCGGAAGCAGAAGGCTATGCGGAACAACAGCCCCGTGGAGCTGTGGGCCCTGATCCCCCAGCCCGGTATGAAGCAGCGGTGCAGATCGTCGTCGGGGATTGAGGACATCAGAGCCAGCGCCTCGACGGCCTCATCGGCCGTCCACAGCGCGACATCTTCGCCCTTCAGGTCGGCGGACGACATGTTCACCACGGGGTCGGTGAGGCGGACGACCTCGATCAGCTCGGTCTTCTCGCAGGACGGCAGCAGCATGCGCCCAGGATGCCCCGGGAGCTGAGCAGTCCGCGGCGGTATCGCATCAGATGCCTCAGTCCCCTCCTGCACCCGACGCCCCCTGCTCTACCATCAGTCGGACATGGCCACACGGGAGACGCGACCCCAGCGCGGTGCGGTGCGCATCGCCCTGTTTGCCATGGCCTTTCTCTTTCTCGTCCCCCTGCTCGGCCTCGACGGGCTTTCGAGCGCCGCTGTGGCGTCGGACACCGCTGTCGCGTCGGTCGCCCCGCACGCCGACAGCCGTGACAGCGGCCGTGACCGGGCCCGCGACGGCGGCCGTGGCTGTCACGAGGGCGAGAACACGGCCCCGCGCGGGGCGTTGCCCGCACCCGAGCGGACCGGCTCACCCACCTTCGACTCCGCGCCCACGTCGTACGGGCCGCGGGACGACGCTCCCGCGCCGCCCACAGCCCCTCCCCCGGCGGACGCGACGTCCGTCGACCTCTACAGAACCCAGGTCATCAGAACGTAGACGGGATCTCTCCACCCGCACCCCGCCGACAGGACCGGTCGGCATCACCGCATCACCTTCATCGACCAACAGGAGAGATCCGCATGTCCATTTCCACCTCCACCAGCACGTCCACCGCCGCTCCGGGCGGCACCGGCTCACCGCTCGCCTCACCGCAGTCCGGCACTGACATCGGCCTCCTTCTGCTGCGCTGCGCGGTCGGCCTGACCATGGCCGTCCACGGCAGCCAGAAGCTCTTCGGCTGGTTCAACGGCGCCGGTCTCGACGGCACCGCCGGGTTCTTCGCGAGCGACGGCTACTCCGCCCCCAAGGCCATGGCCACGATCGCCGGTCTGACCGAGACGTTCTGCGGCCTGGGCCTCGCCATCGGCCTGCTCACCCCGCTCGCCGGGGCGGGCATCCTCGGGATCATGCTCAACGCCATCGCCATGAAGTGGGGCAACGGCTTCTTCAACCCCTCCGGCATCGAGTACGACCTGGTTCTGCTCGTGGCCGCCGTGAGCCTGGCGCTGGCAGGCCCCGGCAGGTTCGCCGTCGACCACCTCCTGCCGATCCCGCGCGCGCACCGGCTCTCCCACGGCGTCGTCGCCCTGGCACTCGGCGCCGTCTCCGCCGCCGTCGTCCTGGTGGCCCTGCACAACTGACCGCATCGAGCCCCGCCCCTCTCCGGGGCGGGGCCGTGTGTACCCCCTGGGCAGTCGGCCGAGCCGGGACAGTAGCGTGCAGCCATGGGCGTCGCTGTGACCGGCCCATCGGACAGGGAAGAGGCCGGGAAGCAGAGCCGTGGTCAATCAACAGTGCACCCCCGCCCGCGATGTGGCCCCCGCTCCGGCTCGCAGGGCCACCGCTGCGGTCATCGACGCGCTCATTGCTCTGGCGTGCGGTCTCGTGGCCGGCGCCGCGGCCGGTGTGAAGGTGAGCGACGGAGTGGTCGAACTCCGGCCGCAGTCCCCCACCGTGTGGGGCCTTGCCCTCGGCGTGGCCGTCGGAGTCTCCTTCGTCAACCACGTCCTGCTCACCCTCGCGGCCAGGGCCAGCCTCGGAAAGGTGATCACAGGGCTGCGCGTGGTCCGCGCCTCCGACGGCCGACGTCCCGGTCCTCTCCGGCTCGTCGGCCGCTGGCTGTTCGGCTTCTACTGGATGATCCTCTTCGTTCCTCTCCATCTGGCGACGGACAGCGACGTGGAGCAACAGGACGCCGTGGGGCTGCGCCTGGTGCGCCGGGCAATCCGTTCCTGATCGGTTCTTTCTCGATCGGGAAAGAACCGATCAGGGCGATCCCGGGTTCAGGCGGAGACGGGCGGCTTCCCCTGGCCGACCCTGTCGACCATGCCGAGCAGCAGCTTCGCGGCCACCGTCGTCCCGTCGGTGCGGATCGTGCCGGCCACGGCCCCCGCCCGCGTGCGAGTCTCGGGCGCCAGGGCCTTCTTGAGTGCGGTCGAAAGCGAGTCGAAGGTAGGGGTCGGGCCGTCGTGCACCGCGCCGATGCCCAGTTCCACGACGCGCCCGGCCCAGTACGGCTGGTCCGTCGCCTGGGGTACCACCACTTGAGGCGCACCGGCGCGGGTGGCCGTCGTCGTGGTGCCCGCGCCGCCGTGGTGCACGACGGCGGCCACGCGGCCGAACAGTGCCTGGTGGTTGGCCTCACCCACGGCGAAGCAGTCGTCCCGGTCGTCGGTCAGGGCCAGGTCCGCCCAGCCGTGGGAGACGAGTGCGCGGTGGCCCTGTGCGCGGACCGCCTCGACGGCCACCTGGGCGGCGTCCTTCGACGCATCCATGGGCATGCTGCCGAAGCCCACGTACACCGGCGGTTCACCGGCGTCCAGGAACGCCAACAGATCGGCCGGGAGCGGTCGTTCGTCAGGCATGATCCACGCGCCGGTCTGTACGACGTCGAAGTCCGGCGTCGGATGCCACGGGTCCAGGATCGGGTCCGTCGCCAGCCAGGGCCGGTCGCCGATGACGTAGTCACGGACGTTCTCCACCGGGGGCAGGCCGACCGACGCCCGGTTCGTGTTGAGCGCATCGCCGAACAGCGCGTTGATGCTCTGGACGTCCAGGTCCCACAGCACCCCGTTGTCGGTCACCCCCGGCGGGAACGGCCTGCCCGGATACGCGAGCGGCGGGTGGTGCGGTGACGGCAGGGTGATCTGCTGGAAGGTAACGGAGACGGAGGGGATACCCAGCTTCTCGGCCACTGACCGCCCACCGGCCGCGGCGGGCATCACGCCGGTCGCCACCAGCACGTCGCATCCCTCGGCCGCCTTCATGACCGTATCGAACTGGCCGGCGATCAACTCGGCCGCGCGCTGGGGCAGGGATGTCGGTGGCGCCTTCGCGGTCGTCAGCGCGCGCGCCGACCGGTACACCGGCACCAGCGGCACGCCGACGGCGGCCAACCGCTGTGCGAAGACCTCGTCCGGAGGTGCGCACACCCGCACCTCCGCGCCGAGTTCCCGCAGCCGCTCCGCGAGTCCCACCAGCGGTTCGACGTCCCCGCGCGATCCATACGTAGACAACAGCACACGCACTTGGTGACTCTCCTATTTCCTCAGGTTAAGGACCGGCCCAGACCCAGGATTCTGCGGCATGACACGGGAGTTGTCGCAAGGCCTCCGGTCCCCGGGCCCGCTCAATCCGCCTGCGGCGCCGCCAGGAGGTCACGTACTTCTTCCACGGTGGTCTCCTGGAGTTCCTCCGCGACGAGCACCCAGCGGGTGATGCCGACCGACTCCAAGAAGGTCAGGTCGTGGCTGGCGATCAGGAGCGCGCCCTCGTACGACTCGAGTGCGCCGGTCAGTTGGCGCACGCTCGCCAGGTCGAGGTTGTTGGTCGGCTCGTCCAGCATCAGGAGCTGAGGGGCCGGTGCGGCGAGCATCATCGCCGCGAGCGCGGCGCGGAAGCGCTCGCCTCCCGAGAGGGTGCCCGCCGGCTGTTCGGCGCGTGCCCCCTTGAACAGGAAGCGTGCGAGCTGGGAGCGGATGTGGTTGTCGGTGAGCCCGGGAGCCAGGCGGGAGACGTTCGCCGCGACGCTCAGCGCGTCGTCGAGGACATCCAGGCGCTGCGGCAGGAACCGCAGCGGCACGGACGTCCTGACCTCGCCGGACAGGGGAGCCAACTCCCCGGTGAGGGTGCGCAGCAGCGTCGTCTTGCCTGCGCCGTTGCGCCCGACGAGGGCGATCCGCTCGGGCCCCTGTACGTGCAGACTGCCCTGCTGCAACTTGCCGAATTGGGGGCGCAGTTCGTGCAGGGTCAGCACCGTGCGGCCCGCGGGCACGGCGGTGTGCGGGAGGCCGACGCGGATCTCTGCGTCGTTGCGGATCGCGTCCGCGGCTTCCTCACGCCGCTCGCGCGCTTCACTGAGCCGCTCCTCGTGCAGGCCGCGGAGCTTGTCCCCCGACTCCTGCGCGGATCGCTTCTTCTCGCCCGCGACGATGCGCGGGGCGCGCCGCTGGGCGTCCATCTTCTTGCTGTGCCGCTGGCGGCGGGCCACTTTGATCTGGGTCTCCTCCAGTTCGCGCTTCTGGCGGCGTACGTCGGCCTCGGCGGCGCGCAGCATCCGCCCTGCCGCTTCCTGCTCGGTGGCAAGGGCTTCCTCGTAGGCGGACCAACCGCCGCCGTACCAACTCACCGACCCGGCGCGCAGTTCGGCGATGCGGTCGACGCGCTCGAGCAGTTCGAGGTCGTGGCTGACCACGACCAGGACTCCTGAGCGCCAGGAGTCGACGGCCTCGTAGAGTCGGCGCCGGGCGAACAGGTCGAGGTTGTTGGTCGGCTCGTCGAGCAGGAGGACGTCCGGGCGCTCCAGGAGCAGCGCGGCCAGGCGCAGCAGGACCGTCTCCCCGCCGGACAACTGACCTACGGTGCGGTCGAGTTCGACGCCGCCGAGTCCGAGTGAACCCAGCATGGCCAGGGCCCTCTCGTCGACGTCCCAGTCGTCGCCGATCGTCTCGAAGTGCTGTTCGCGTACGTCGCCGGATTCGATGGCGCGCAGCGCGTCACGCCGCTCGGCGATGCCAAGGGCCTGGTCGACACGGAGGGCCGTGTCGAGCGTGAGGTTCTGCGGCAGGTAGGCGAGGCTGCCGCCGACGGTCACCGAGCCCTGGGACGGGCGCAGTTGACCGGCAAGCAGGCGCAGCAGGGTGGACTTGCCCGAGCCGTTGGTGCCGACGAGACCGGTGCGGCCCCGGCCGATGCCGACGGAGAGGCCATCGAAGACGCTCGTGCCGTCCGGCCACTGGAACGACAGGGCGGAGGCGGTGAGGGAGGCGCTGGGTGTGGTGGGTACAGACATGTGGAATCTCGCAGTCGCGGGCGCGGCGGGCAGGGGGCGTCGTATGCGAGCACCACGCGGCGACCGACCGGGAAAGAGGGAGGTGCGGCGGTCCGGGAGGTCGAAGGACGGCTCATGCACCGAGGTCGCATCCACGCGGGGTCACGGGCGGCACGGCAAGGCCGGCTGCGGCGTGACGGGCGTACGGCAAAAACCGTACGGCGCGATGATCGCGAACCTCAGATGCGCAACGTCCACCTCTATCGGAGACAACAGGACCGTTCGGAACGATAACGACCGCGAGGGTGAAAGGCAAAGCCTTTCAGGTCAGCGCCGCGCCTGGATCAGGGCGTGGGTGCCGCTGGTGCGCCAGCCCTGACCGTGCTCGGCGACGAGCGTCGCCTCGGTCCGCGCGTCGAGTCCGACGATCACGTCGGACTTCAGCGTCCGCAGTGCGGCCACCGGCCCGGGGAAGTACGCGGTGCGCTCCTCGAACGGCGTGGTGGCGGGCCACAGCTGGTCGCCGACCAGGCGCCGGTAGTTCAGGTCGCCCTTCATGACGGTCACGTCGGCATCGGCGAACTCCTGGCGCAGGTCGTCGGGCATCTGTGCGTACGGCAGCGGGGCGCAGGAGAAGGTGTGGCTGCGGACGGCGAGAGCGCCGGTGCCCATGGCCGACCACAGGCGCTCACCCACCTCTGCCGCGGCGCCCCGCGCGCCGTTCAGGTGGCGCAGGCAGTCGATCACGTCGGCGGTCATGGCGTCCGAGACGTAGTACGGGTACGGCTTGACGTGCAGCAGGACCCGCTCGGCGCGCTGATGCCGCAGAAGGTGGTCGATGAGGATGAGGTCGGGCAGGAGCTCTCGTCCGGCGTTGTCCGCGACCAGGCACAGCGTGGCCGCGCCGCCCTCGGGCAGCAGGGACCACAGCAGCGCGGAGTCGTCGGCGACGAGGCGCGAGTCGGCGGCCCCGGCCGCGCCACCGCCCACGGCGAATCCCAGGTCGGCGCGGTTGCCCCACAGCGAACCGAGGAGCAGCGCCTGACGCTGCTCCTCCACGGGCCGCCGAGCCAGCTCATCGAGCGCGGCCAGCTCCTCGTCGGCCTCCCGGGTGTGGAGTTCCGCCTGCTTGAACGGGCGGAACGGATCGATCCCCTGCCACGGACCGGACTCGAAGTACCCGACAGCGGTGAGGAGTTGACGGTAGAAGTAGCTCTCGGCCCACAGGAAGGGCACGTCGAACCAGGACAGGCCGAAGTACTCACGCCCCCAGGCCTCCCACAGGTGGCGGTCGTGCGCGTCGGGGCCCAGTGGTTCGATCACACCCTCCGTGGCCTGCGTCAGCAGGGCGTCCAGGGCGCGATGACGGCGCGGATCGTAAGGGAAGGCGTCCCGCACCTTCTTGATCAGCGCCGGATGCCGCTCGGTGAGCACGCTCCGGGGGAACGAACCGGGTGCGTTGCTCAGGATGACGGGGGCGTCGACTGCTTCTGCCATGCCCAAAGGGTCTCACCGACCGGCCGAAGCAGGTTGGCCGGACACGTGGAAACGGGCGGGCCGGGCCCGCGGGCGGCTAGTCCCCGCTGCTTTCGGCTCCGCTGCTTTCGGCTCCGCTGCCCGGCCTGACGCGTACGTGCATGCGCTCGCCCTGGGCCCCGTACAGGGCGAGGAATTCGACGGGGATGTCACCGGCGTTGGCGAAGCCGTGCGGGGTGCGGGTGTCGAACTCGGCCGCTTCTCCCGCGGTGAGGACGAGATCGTGATCGCCCAGGGCAAGGAGCAGGCGGCCGGAGAGGACGTAGAGCCACTCGTAGCCCTCGTGCATGCCCTGCTCGGGGCGCGAGGTCTGCCGGGTGCCGTTGTCGGCGACCGGCATGACTTGCTTGTAGGCGTGCATTCCGCCGAGGTACCGGGTCAGGGGGACCCAGGTGTTGCCGTGGCGCATGAAGGGCCGCGGGTGGATGCGCGGGTCGCCCGTCTGGGGCGCGCCGACCAGTTCGTCGAGCGGTACGCCGTACGCCCTGGCCAGTGGCAGCAGGAGCTTCAGGGTCGGCTCGCGCTGTCCGGCCTCCAGTCGCGAGAGCGTGCTCAGGGAGATCCCCGTCTCCTCGCTGAGCCGGGCCAGGGTGGCTCCCCGTGCCTTCCGCAGCGCCCGCAGCCGCGGACCCACAGCAGTCAGCACATCCGTGAGTTCGGCGTCGTCGCTCATCCCCCTATTTGCCGTCGCGGCAAATAACTTTGTCAAGCTGCCATGGCTGGGCGCAGGGTTGCCAGAGAGCCGAAGGAGACCGCATGAGCGACCAGAACACCGACACCGACACTGGCACCGGCACCGGCACCACTCGCACCCATACCGCTTCCGCCTCCGCCGCCGCCGAATCGGCCGAAACGTTCTGGGACGAGCGCTACAACCAGAGCGGCCGTCTGTGGAGCGGCGAGCCCAATGCCGCACTCGTCCGGGAGACCGAGGGGCTGACGCCGGGCAGTGCCCTGGACCTGGGATGCGGAGAGGGGGGCGACGCGATCTGGCTCGCGCGGCAGGGCTGGCGCGTCACCGCCACCGACATCTCCCGCGTCGCTCTCGGCCGTGCGGCGGAGCACGCGGACCAGGCGCAGGTGGCCGACCGCGTCGACTGGCAGCACCACGATCTCGGTGCGTCCTTCCCGAGCGGCAGTTACGACCTGGTCTCCGCCCAGTTCCTGCACTCCCTCCACGAGATGCCGCGCGAGGAGATCCTGCGCAACGCCGCAGCGGGCGTCGCGCGGGGTGGCACCCTCCTGATCGTGGGCCACATGGGCTTTCCCGCCTGGGAGACCGAACCGCACCCCGGAGTGGACTTCCCCACCCCCCAGAAGGTCCTGGCCTCTCTCGACCTGCCGGCCGGGCAGTGGGACGTACTCGTCTGCGACACCCACGAACACTCCCTGACGGCCCCCGGTGGAGGGCCCTCCACCCGGACCAACTACACCGTCAAACTGCGGCGCCGCACCTGAAAGGACTGGGGCGTGCACCGCGCTATTGGGGCAGTCGCACGGCCAGGGTCACCATGGCCCCGCTCGGGCCCGCCGCAATGGTGAGTTCGTCGGTGAGCAGGCCTGCGAGCCACAGGCCCCGCCCGCCCGTGTCACCGTCGAGGTCGGGCGCCAGATCAGGGACCACGTCGGCGCTGAAGCCGGGGCCCACGTCGTGGATGTGGCAGGCCAGATGGCCGTTGCCGCGCTGCAGGACCAGCGTGCCTCCACCTCCCGCGTGCTCGACCGCGTTGACCGCCACGGCGTCCAGGGCCACGATGAATTCGCTGCGCCGTGGTTCGGGAAGCCCTTGGTGGTTGGCGAACTGTTCGACGAGCATCCGAAGCCGGGGCAGGTCGTCCTGGTTGAAGCGTGATTCCAGCAGGGTGACGGGAGGGACCTCTGGGGACCCGGGCGCTGTCGACATCAGTGGCACACCTCGTTGATCACCAGGTGGGGCACTTGGGCCGCGCCCGCTCCGCGCAGTATGCGGGCCGATGTCGGTGGACAGTCGACTCGGACCGGGCCGCGCGCATGTTCCAGAACCAGCCGCAGCAGGTCCACCGCACAGGCGACACCGAGGAAGACCAGGCCGGACAGATCCACTGTAAGAAGCTGGGAATGCTCGCCGCGGCGGAGCCCCTCGCGCACGGCGCCGATGAATTGCTCCCTGGTGGCGATGTCCGCCTCTCCGACCAACTGCACCATGCCGTACGAATGTTCCACGTGCAGGGCACCCAGGTGGGGCAGCAGCCGGCAGGGATGGGCCTTGTGCATGGCCGTCATGACATCAGGGTCGAACCAGCGGCTGTCGTAGGCACAGATCTCGGTGTACGGGCGGTCGGTGAACAGATGCTGGGCGTTGGATTCACGGTGCATCATCACGTCGACATCGGCGCCCAAGTCCCCCACCCAGTGCATGTCGATGTAGGTGCGCAGGCCGCTGTAGCCCTCGGCCAGGGCTTTGTCGGTCTCCTCTGTGATGCGCTCCCACTGGCGGCCGGGGGTGAACGCGTCCTGGGGCTGGATGAGGGCGCGCATACTGCTGAGCACCAGCTGCCCGTGTTTGCGAGCGGCTCCCAGCAGGGCTCCCGGCGCGTCCAGGCGGTTCCACACCTGCTCCGCCTCCATGTGCGGAGCGGCGAAGACCATCACCTTCTCGCGCTTCACGAGCCCCGCCCACGCGAACGCGGAGACTACGTCACGGCCCGCATCGTCGTCGGCGTAGCTGACGAATGCATGGTCGCCCGTCCGGAGGTGCTGAACGGGGATCGTACCGACCGATGCCGAGCCGGCATCCGCCATCTCTCACCTCCAGGGCCGAAAAGGCCCGACGGGAACATGTGCGGGGCACACGCTAGCGGCCGGTATCCGATGGCGGCGCAGCCCCGCAGATAGTGACAGTTAGCTGATATGGCGGCGCCTTTTGGCGATCGAGAATGCGAGAAAACGATCCGTCCCGTGCTGAATCTGTGCGTAGAACTCGACGGCCCTGAGCTGCCGCGCTCGTTAACACGTTGTCCTGCCAGGCGTCGGTCGGCGACGCTGGCAGCATGAGCGGAGCGATCTCTTACGCATGGCGCGACCCCATCACCGACGAGGAGTTGGGCGACCTCGTCCGGTCGCACGGCGGCGATGCCGTCGCCGGTTGGTGGGACAGGGTCAAGACACACAGTCTGGGCTGGGTGGGGGCCCGTGACGGCGAGGGTGTCCTTGTCGGATTCGTGAACGTGGCGTGGGACGGCGGAGACCACGCCTTCCTGATCGACACGAAGACCCGGGGTTCGCACCAGCATCGCGGTATCGCGACGGCGGTCGTCCGGCTGGCGGCAGCACACGCGCGCACGTCGGGCTGCGAGTGGCTGCACGTCGACTTCGAGCCCGGGCTGCGAGGTTTCTACTTCGACGCCTGTGGCTTCCGCCCGACGGAAGCGGGACTGATCCACCTGCCTTCAGTGAGGTGAGGTGAGGTGGAGCGACGTAAGAGTGTGTCGTCGACGGGCCGCGAAGGGGCAGGCGCGGCCAGCGGTCCGGATCCATGATCGGACCGCTGGTCCTGAACGGGGCCACGTTCCCTTCACACGATTCCGTATCCGATCTCGAGGACACCGTCGCCGGGCGGCCAGAACAGGCCGATCGAGCCCACCACACACTTAGGCCCGCCGGGCCACTGCCTCATGTACGTGCGGGACTACTTGAGGTACGGGCCGTCCGCGCCGACCTTGCCCGGGGCCGGATTGCCCGGCAGGTCGAGTACGTAGGCGCGCAGATTGCCCTTGCCCGGAGCGGCGACGGAGAGCTTGCCGTCGGTCACGGTCTTCTTGTCGCCGGTGACGGCGTCGGTGTAGGTGCCGTTGGGGATGCCGCTGTAGCTCGCCTCACCGGAGACGGTGACGAGAGCGAAGCTGTCGACGGAGCCTGAGGTGTAGCGGCGCTTATAGGCCATCTGTCCGTTGATGCCCTCGGTCGAGTACTGGCCCGACTGGAGCGCGGGCACGGCCCTGCGGATCTGGTTGAGCCGCTGCACGTGCTTGACCAGGGGCTGGTCCAGGGTCTTGGCGACTTCGCCGCTCGCGCTTTCGACCGTGCCGAACTCCGATGCGGTGACGCTGCCTTCGAGGTGGTCGCCGTAGTAGGCACGGCCCGTCGTGGCCAGCGGACACCTGGGGCCGCAGTCGATCTGTTTGCCCTTCTGGAACTCGATCTCCGAGCCGTAATAGAGGGTCGGGATGCCGCGGAAGGTCCACATCAGGGCCATGTTCTCGGCCCAGGCGTCGGTGCCGCCCGCGTAGCGGTTGGAGGACTTGTTCGGGCCGTAGTCATGACTGTCGACGTACACGGCGTTGTACGTCGCGTCGTTGACGGAGTCGTCGGAGTCCTTGCCGTTGTTGTACGCGTTCGGGGCGTCGCCGAAGTTCATGTGCATCCGCATGTCGATGATGTTCATGCCGGAGAACTTCGTGCGGTCGGGGGCGTGGTAAGAGTTCCCGTCCAGGAAGGCGTTGTTGCTGGTGGGCTGGTTGCCGGTGCCCTGCGCCTGTTCGTACGCGTACATCTCCAGGGCGGCCGCCGCGTCATCGGCGCTGTACTCCTTGCGCTCCTTCCACGTGTAGAACTGCGCGGAGTGGTTGACCGACCCGCGGTTCCACTTGTCGTTGACGAAGGCCGCGACCTCGCCGAACACATAGAAGTCGTCGGCCTTGTCAGCGCCGTACTTCGCCACCAGCTTGTCGTGGAGCGCGGGCAGGAAGCGCCGGTTCCAGGTGGTGCGCGGGATGTGCACCGCGGTGTCGACGCGGAAGCCGTCCACGCCCATGTCGATGTACTTGTTGTAGGCGTCGATCAGGTACTGCTGCACATCGGCGTTCTCGGTGTTGAAGTCCGCCAGGTCGTCGTGCAGCCAGCAGCTGCGTGAGTCCTCGCCCTCCCAGTTGCCGATCCAGCACTGGTGGTACTTGTCCTTGGGGAACATGCCCGATGTGGGGTTCGGCCACTGGCAGTTGTAGATCTTCCGGCCGTCCGAACCCGTGCCCGACTGCTTGCCCCAGTCCTTGCAGGTGTTGCCCGCCGGTTCCGCGGTGGACCAGCGGTCGCCGTTGTAGGGGTTGCCCTGCGCGTCCTCGTCGAGCGGGTCGTACTCCTTGCCCTCGACCTTGTCGTCGTAGTAGTCACCCCAGTCCTCGTCCTGGACACCGAACGCGGTCGGGGTGAACAGGCCCTTGGCGCCCCAGCGCGAACTGTGGTTGTAGACGACGTCCTGGTAGATCTTCATGCCCTTGGCGTGCGCCCGGTCGATCAGCTGCTGGTAGGAGACGCCGTCCGACTCCAGGCGCGGGTCGATCTTGTAGAAGTCGTATCCGTGGTAGCCGTGATAGTCGTAGTCCGACCGGTTCATGACCACCGGGGTGATCCAGATCGCCGAGAAGCCGAGGCCCTTGATGTAGTCCAGCTTCTCGGCGAGACCCTTGAAGTCGCCGCGGACCATGGGGTCGTCGTTGGCCGCGTTCCCGGATGACGTGTGCTGGTTGCCGCCCCGGTTGTTGGTCGCGTCGCCGTCGCTGAAGCGGGCGGTCATCGCGAAGTAGATGGAGTCCGCGCGCGGGTCCCCGCCCAGCATGCTCGCGGGCTCCGCGTCGGCGGCCACGCTCCGGGTGTCCCCCGCCGCCCTGTCCGTGCCGCCGACGCCGGGGAGCAGCGTCAGGAACAGCGCGGCCAGGGCGGCGGCCAGGAGCGCTCTGGGTTTTCCGGTGGCATTGGGGTGCGTCATGGATCCTCCTGTACGTAGTGGGGTACGTGGGAGGGCCGACGCGCCATCAGCCCGGTTCGGACAAGTCGCGGGGCCGTGTCAGGCCCCTGGTTCAGCCCCGCTCGAAGACGGCGACCGTGCGGGCGGGGACGTTGAAGGTGCCGGACTTCCTTTCGTACGAGGACGACTTGACCACCGGGTCGGCGCCCTTCGCCTGGACGGGGTGCAGCGTGTACGCGGTGTTCTTCAGGGACGCCACGGGCTGCTTCTGTGCATCCGGGGTCGCGTTGAAGACGACCACGAGGTCCCCGACCTCCATGGTGATCACGCCGGGGGTCTCGGCGGATGTGCCGGAGAGCGGGTAGGAGAGCCGGGCCTTGACCTGGTCGGCCGTGGCCAGGGAGAACGCGGGCTCGGTCGCGCGCAGCTTGACCAGGTCCTGGTAGGCGCCCGATGTGCCGTTGATCTGCGCGCAGCCCGGGGTCAGGGGCGCGGACGTCAACAGGGGCTTTCCGTAAGGCCACTTGTCCTTGTTGTCGGCGGCCGGGGGCAGGCCGCGCCCGAAGCCGTTGCCGTCCCGGCAGTCCCAGTGCAGAGCGTTGAACCAGTCTCCGCTGTCGTACGAGTTGCGGTCGAGGGACTTGGAGCGCAGCAGGTCGCTGCCGGCCTGGGAGAGGGACGGGCCCTGGGCCAGGGTCGAGGTCGCCATCGCAAGGACCTGCATACGGGAGCGCTCGGCGGCCGTGGTGTCCGCGGGCAGCTTGAAGGCGAGCGCGTCGTACAGCGATTCGTTGTCGTGGGCGTCGGCGTAGGAGAGGGCGTCGCCGGGGGCGGCCGCGTATCCGGCCGGGGCGCCGTTGTAGTCGACCTCGGAGCCCTTGACGCGCTTACCGGCGGAGTCGGTGAACGTGTACTCGGCGAGATTGCCGGTGAGGGCCACCTTGAGCAGGTCCTGATAGTGCAGGAGCCGCGCCTTCTGCTCGGCCTGGGTGCCGTTCGCCTTCGACGCGTTGGGGTCGGTGAACAGGCCGCTGGCGAAGCCCTGGACGCCGGGGTCCTCGTCGAAGGGGCCGCCGCCGCGCACCGCGTCGCGGCCGCGGTCGGAGAAGGTGGCGATGCCCGTGCCCGCCATGTTCTTCTGGGTGGCCTGGACGAAGCGGGCGTCGTCGGCGATCTCTCCGAAGTTCCAGCCCTCGCCGTAGAGGACGATCTTCTTCCCGTCGACGCCGTCCTTCTTGAGGGTCAGCGCGTCCAGCGCCTTGCGGACGGCCAGGATGTTGGCCTTGGGGTGGTGCCCCATCAGGTCGAAGCGGAAGCCGTCGACCTTGTACTCCTTGGCCCAGGTGACCAGCGAGTCGACCACGAGTTTGCCCATCATGGCGTTCTCGGGGGCGGTGTTGGCGCAGCAGGTGGAGGTGGCCACGGTGCCGTCGTCCATCAGCCGCTGGTAGTAGCCGGGCACGATCTTGTCGAGTACGGACTTGTCGGCCTGGCCGCTTGCGACGGTGTGGTTGTAGACGACGTCCATCACGGTGCGCAGCCCGGAGCCGTTGAGGCCCTGGACCATCTCCCGGAACTCGACCGTGCGGCGGGTCCCGGCGGGGTCGCTCGCGTAGCTGCCCTCCGGCACGGTGTAGTGCAGCGGGTCGTAGCCCCAGTTGTAGGCGTCCTTCGCGGCGGTCTTGGTGACGCAGGCCTGCTGCTCGTCGGAGTCCGGGGCGGGCGCCGTCAGGTCGCAGTCGGGCGTGGCCTGGTCGGCGGCGCGCTCGGGGATGGTGCCGATGTCGAACGCGGGCAGCAGATGTACATAGGACGTACCGGCCTCGGCCAGCTTGCGCAGGTGCTTCATGCCGTCGGACGCCGTGTCGGTGAAGGCCAGGTACTTGCCGGGGTGGCGCGCTGTACGGTCCTCGACGGAGAAGTCGCGGATGTGCAGTTCCTGGATCTGCGCGTCGCGCAGCGGCGTCGCCTTCGGCTTCTTCAGCTGCTCCCAGCCCTTGGGCGCGAGCTTCGGGTCGTCGAGGTCGACGGCGAGGCTGCGCTCCGAGTCGGCGGTGAGTGCGGTGGAGTAGGGGTCGGTGACCTTGTTGGTGACGACCTTCCGGACGCTGGGCGCCCACACCTTCACGACGTACCGGTACTGCTTGCCCGACCAGCTCCTGTCGCCGGTGACGGACCACACGCCGCTGGCGTCGTCGCGCCGCATCGCCACGCGCTTGCCGCCGAGTTCGAGGCTGACGGACTGGGCGGTGGGAGCCCACAGGGCGAGCGTGGGGCGGCCGTGGCGGAATTGCGGGCCTAGGGCGGCTTTGGTGGCGGCGGCGCTGTAGAGGTCGTCGAGGACGCCCTGTGTCTGGACGCCGGTGGCGTTGAGCAGCGTGCCGTCGGCGTCTTTGCGGACCGCGATGACCTGGCCGGTGAGGGCACGGCGGACCAGGTCGCGGTCTCGCGGGTCGACGGTGAAGGCCGCGTAGCCCTTCAGGTGCGGGTACTTCTTGCGCTGAGCATCGGTGAGACCGCCCGCCGCCGGGGCGAGGCGGATCCGCTGCCCCTCGCCGACGAGTTCGCCGTCCTTGACGGTCAGCCGCCCGTCACGTGCGTACACCAACTCCTGTGACTTGGCGGCACCTTGGACGTCCCAGGCGACGGTGTTCCTGTCCACCCACTGCGCCTTGGACATGGACAGGTCGAGCGCGGCGGGCGCGTCGGCGGCGGCCGGTGCTCGGGGCGCGGCGGTGGCCGAGGGCGTCAGGGGTGCGACCGCGGCGAGCAGGGCCAGGGCCGTGATCGCGACGGTGCGACGCGGGGAGCCGGTCAAGGGTGGTTCTCCTTGCGGATGAATGACGGTAGATACGGGGGTGAAAGCGTGGGGTGGGTACGGGCGTAAGGCCGCCCGGCGGCGGGGAAGCGAAGGCCGGGCGGCCGGTCATAGAGGGCGGATGGCGCTCAGCAGCTCCTGGCCCCGGTGTGCAGGGCCAGTGCCGTGTTCGGCGCCACGGTCGCCGTGAACTGGCCCGAGGCGTTGACGGTGACGCTCCTGCCGCTCTGGACGTCGCAGTAGCTGCCTGCGGCGAGGGACGTCTGGAAGGTCCGGTTGACCGCCGAGCCCTCGTGGTTGATCGCCACATACGCCTTGTCGCCGCGGCCGAACGCGATGGCGTTGTTGCCGTTGTCCCACCAGTTGGTCATTCCGGTACCGCGCGCGGTGTTGCGGAACTTGACCATGCTCTTGATCTCGGGCCAGGCGTGCTGGCACTTCCAGCCGTCGCTGTAACAGGCGTTCACCTGGCCCCCGTTGGGCGATCCGGCGTCGGTGCTGCTGAACTCGTAGCCGGAGTGCACGTCCGGTGCGCCGTAGGGCAGGGCCAGCATGAAGACATGCGCGAGGGTGTAGTTCGCGCCGTCCTTGTAGTTGAGGGTCTGGCCGTGCCGCTCGGTGTCGTGATTGGCGACGAAGACGGCGGCCGATCCACTGGGCATATAGCCCCAGCCCTCACCGAAGTTCTTCAGGTAGGCGAGCTTCTCGTTGTTGAAGACGCGCTTCAGGTCCCAGCCGTAGCGGAACTCCTGGGCGTCGCCGGTGGCGGTGTACTCGCTCGGAGAGACCGCCTCGCCCGAGCCGTAGATCGTCTCCTGCTTGAAGTAGACGCCGGGGTTGCTGAGACGCGACTTGATGTTCTTCAGGTCGTCCACGGCGATGTGCTTGGCCGCATCGACCCGGAAGCCGTCGACGCCCAGGGACAGCAGGTCGTTCAGGTAGGCCGCGACCCGCCCCCGCACGTACTCCTCCCCCGTGTCGAGGTCGGCGAGGCCGCCCAGTTCGCAGTTCTGGACGTTCCAGCGGTCCTGGTAGTTGCTGATGTCCGAACGGCAGTTGTCCATGTCGGCGCCCGAGTACGTGCCCGGGTAGTCGTACTTGGTGAAGGAGGAGCCCGCCGAGCCGGTGCCGGAGGCGTTCGTCATGTGGTTGATCACCGCGTCGGCAACGACCTTCACTCCGGCCGAGTGGCAGGTGTCGACCATGTTCTTGAACGCGGCCCGGTCACCGAGCCGGGTGCCGATCTTGTAGCTCACGGGCTGGTAGGCGGCCCACCATGCCTCGCCCTGGATACGTTCCTGGGGCGGGGAGACCTGTACGTAGCCGTAGCCGTCGGGGCCGAGCTGCTGCGTGCACGCCTTGGCCACCGAGTCGAACTTCCACTCGAAGAGCACGGCGGTGACGTCCTTGGCGCCGGGCGGGGCGGCCTGCGCCTGCGGGGCTCCGGCGACGATGCCGCCCGCGGCGCCCGCCACCAGGGCGAGGGCGGCGGCGACGGGTCTGCGGACTCTGGTCTTTCGGCCAGCCATGAGGGCCTCCTGCATGAGTGAGGTGTGACCTTTGCATGAGTCAGGTGTGACCTTGTCCGGCAACGCGCCGTGCCCGTAAGGCCGTTGAAGGATGTTGCAGAAACATTTCAACGCCGTTTTCGGTCGAGACCGTACGACCCCCGGGAACCCCGGTCAACCCTCCGCGCACACTCTGCCGTCAGACTCGCGTCAGATGCGGAATCCCGGGAGTTCATGCGTCGCAAAACCTTTCGCAAGACATTGCGACGGTGTTACGTTCAACCACAACTCCGGTCCGGGCGGCCGGGGGACCCTGACAACGGGCCCCACGCGCCCGGCCGTTCGGACCGGAGTCACGAGACGGGGAGCCCCGGAGCCACACCAGACCCCGCCGCCCGAACCGGGCCGGCTCCGGGAACTCCCTCTCAGCGCCGCGGCTGCGCCGTGGAGCCGCGCACCACCAGCTCGGGCTGGAACACGAACTCCGTGTGCTGTACGGGATTACCGTGCAGCTCCTCGACGAGCGCGCCCACGGCGGCGCTCGCCATCGCCTGCACCGGCTGGCGCACCGTGGTGAGCGGCGGGTCCGTGAACGCGATCAGGGGCGAGTCGTCGAAACCGACCACCGAGACGTCGCCCGGCACCGAGAGTCCGCGCTCGCGCGCCGCCCTGACGGCGCCGAGCGCCATCATGTCGCTGCCGCAGACCATCGCCGTGCAGCCCTGGTCGAGCAGAGCGCTCGCCGCCGCGTGACCGCCCTCGACGGTGAACAGCGTGCGCTGCACGTGCTGTTCGGCCTCCCCCTGTTCCAGGCCGAGCAGCGCGTGCAGCGCCGCCGTGAACCCCTCCGCCTTGCGCAGCGAGGGGACGTAGCGGGTCGGGCCGATGGCCAGACCGATCTGCTGGTGGCCCAGGTCGACGAGGTGGCGTACGGCCATCCGCGCGGCCGCCCGGTCGTCGGGCGAGACGAAGGACACCGGGATCTGCTCGTTGTAGCCGTTGATCAGGACGAACGGCACACCGCGGGCGTGCAGTTCGAGATACCGGGCGGGATCGGCCGTGGTGTCGGCGTGCAGTCCGGAGAGAAAGACGATGCCGCTGACCCGGCGCTCCTCCAGCTGCTCCACCAACTCGTCCTCGCTGGCCCCGTCCGGCATCTGGGTGCACAGCATCGGCGTGTAGCCGTGCCCGGAAAGGACCTGCTCGACGACCTGCGCGAAGGCGGGGAAGATCGGGTTGCTGAGCTCGGGGATGACCAGGCCGACCAGACCGGCGCTGCGCGGCTTGAGCCGCATCGGCCGCTCGTAGCCAAGCACGTCCAGGGCGGCGAGCACCCTACGCCGGGTGCCTGCGGCCACCCCCGGCTTGCCGTTGAGCACCCGGCTCGCGGTGGCCTCGCTGACGCCGGACTGGGCCGCGATGTCCGCGAGCCGCGGGGCGCCCCGGTCCGCCCGGTCTCCCCCGTCTCCCCGGTCTCCCCGGTCGGCGGACCGCGGCGGGGAAAGGGTCACACCGCCCACCAGACGGTGGTGTCGGCGGGCAGCTCGACCTTGCCGTCCACCGTCTCCACCTCGGCGTTGGCAAGGAGGATCCGTCCTGGGGCCGGGATCCGCACCGTCGCGCCGGTGGTGTTGGCCGTGCACACGAAGTCCTCGCGGCGGAAGGCCAGAACCCCATCGGGGGCCTCGAGCCACTCCAGCGAGTCGCCCGCGCCGAGCCCGGACCGCGTCCGGCGCACGGCGAGCGCGCTGCGGTACAGCTCCAGGGTCGATGCCGGGTCACCGGTCTGGGCCTCGACGCTGAGCTCGCCCCAGCCTGCGGGCTGCGGCAGCCAGCTGCCGCCCGCGCCGAATCCGTAACTGGATCCTTCGGTGGTCCACGGGATTGGCACCCGGCAGCCGTCGCGGAACCCGTCCTGGCCGCTCGCGCGGACGAACGACGGGTCCTGGCGCACCTCGTCGGGCAGCTCGGTGACGTCCGGCAGACCCAGCTCCTCACCCTGGTAGACGTACGCGGAGCCGGGCAGCGCCAGCATGAGGAGCGACGCGGCGCGGGCGCGGCGCAGGCCGAGCTCCCGGTCGCCCGCGGTGCGCAGCTGGGTGCCGAGCCCGGGCGGATTGGCGAACCGCGTGGCGTGGCGGGTGACGTCGTGGTTGGAGAGCACCCAGGTGGCAGGGGCGCCGACGGGGCGCATCGCGGCCAGGGACACGTCGATAACCTCGCGCAGCTCCGCAGCGTCCCAGTGGGTGCCCAGGTACTGGAAGTTGAAGGCCTGGTGCATCTCGTCCGGGCGTACGTAGGCGGCGGCGCGCTCGACGGTGGGGGTCCACGCCTCGGCGACGAGGATCTTCTCGCCCGCGTACTCGGTCAGGACCTTGCGCCAGCTGCGGTAGATCTCGTGCACGCCGTCCTGGTCGAAGAACGGCATGACGTCGTTGCCGAGAAGCTTGAGCTGGTCGCTGCGGCCGATGTCGGGCAGTCCTTCGGCCTTGACCAGGCCGTGGGCGACGTCGACTCGGAAGCCGTCGACGCCCATGTCGAGCCAGAAGCGCAGGATGGAGCGGAACTCGTCGTGGACAGCGGGGTGTTCCCAGTTGAAGTCGGGCTGCTCGGGAGCGAAGAGGTGCAGGTACCACTCGCCGTCCGGCGTCCGCGTCCAGGCCGGGCCGCCGAAGACGGACTCCCAGTCGTTGGGCGGCAGTTCGCCGTTCTCGCCCTTGCCGGTCCTGAAGTGGTAGCGCTCGCGCAGGGGTGAGCCCGGGCCCTCGCGCAGTGCGCGCTGGAACCAGTCGTGCCGGTCGGACGAGTGGTTGGGCACCAGGTCGACGATGACGCGCAGGCCCAGGTCACGGGCGTCCCGCAGCAGGGCGTCGGCGTCGAGGAGGCTGCCGAACATCGGGTCGATCGCGCGGTAGTCGGCCACGTCGTAGCCCGCGTCGGCCTGCGGCGAGGAGTAGAAGGGGCTGAGCCAGACGGCGTCGACGCCCAGGTCCCTAAGATAGGGAAGGCGGGCGCGGATGCCGTCGAGGTCGCCCATTCCGTCACCGTTGCCGTCGGCGAAGCTGCGCGGATAGACCTGGTAGATCACCGCGCCGCGCCACCAGTCCGTGTGACTGCCGGAGGCGGGGGCTGCAGGGGCAGCGAGATGCTGGGTCATGTCTTCCCTGAGATCGAATCGAGTGCGAGGGGGGTGCGTGCCGTTTCAGGACTTCGTGGCAGGACTTCGTGTCAGGACTTCGTCGCGCCGGCCGTGAGTCCGGAGACGAGGTGACGCTGGACGAAGCCGAAGATCACCGCGGCAGGCACCGCGACGATCACGGCCGAGGCCGTGAGCGAGCCCCAGTCGCTGGTGTACTGATTGACGAAGGTCTGCAGGCCGCCCGCCAGGGTGAGGTTCTCCTCGCCGGTCATGAAGGCGGATGCGTAGGCGACTTCGGCCCAGCCGGTGATGAAGCTGTAGAAGCCGGTGACGGCCAGACCGGGCTTGGCCAGCGGCACGATGAGCCGCCAGAAGGTGCCGAACGGATTGAGTCCGTCCACACGGCCCGCTTCGTCGATCTCCACCGGGATGGTGTCGAAGTACCCCTTCATCATCCAGGCGCTGAACGGCACGGCGATCGTCAGATAGGTGACGACCAGGCCGACGGGCTGGTTGAGCAGGCCGAGGCTCGCCAGGAGGTTGTAGAGCGGCACGATGAGCACCGCGACGGGGAACATCTGGGTGATCAGCAGGAGCCACATCAGCGACCGCATGCCGGGGAACTTGAAGCGGCTGACGGCATAGCCGGTGGTCGCGGAGATGAAGACGCCGATCACCGTGGTCAGTCCCACGACGAACAGGGAGTTGCCGAGCCAGCTCAGGAACTCGGTGTCGTTGACGACGTGGTCGTAATTGCGGAACGTGAAGTCCTTGACCAGGTCGGTGGAGAACGCCTCGCTCGTCGGCTTGAACGAGGTGATGAGCAGCCACAGCGGCGGAAGCACCGCGGTGGCGGAGGCGAGCAGCAGGCCCACATGGAGCGCGACCGAGGCCAGTGGCCCGCGTTCGCCGCGCTCCCTGACCTTCACCTTCGCCTTGGGCCGGTCCTGGGACGTCGGCCGGCTCTGGGACGGGGTCTTCCCGTCGGTCACGGTGGTCACCACACTTCTCCCTGCTTGCGGAGCGCGCGGCGGTAGACGACCGCGAAGAGCGAAAGGAGCAGCAGAATGATGACGCCCCAGGCGGCGGATCCCGCGAAGTCGCGCGGGCTCACGACGAACGAGAGCCGGTAGGCATACGTCACCAGGATCTCGGTGGCGTCTCCAGGACCGCCCCGGGTGAGCAGGAAGATCACCGGGAACATGTTGAAGGTCCAGATGCCGCTGATCAGGATCACGGTGCTGCTGACGGTCCGCAGACCCGGCAGGGTGATGTGCCGGAAGCGCTGCCAGGCGTTCGCGCCGTCCATCTCCGCGGCCTCGTAGAGCTCGCCGGGGATGGACTGGAGTCCGCCGAGCATGGCGACCAGCATGAACGGGACGCCGAGCCAGACATTGACCGTGATCACCGAGAGCTTGGCCCAGGTGGGGTCGTTGAGCCACGGGATCGCGTCGATGCCGCCACCGGCGAGAATCTTGTTGAGGAGGCCGTTCTTCTCGTTGAAGAGCAGGCGCCAGGTGAAGACGGAGACGAACGCGGGCACCGCCCAGGGCAGGATCAGCGCCATCCGGTAGAGGGAGCGTCCCGCCAGCTTGCGGTTGAGCATGTTCGCCAGGGCGAGGCCGAGCGCGAAGGAGATCGCGACGCACGAGACGGTCCAGATGATCGTCCAGGTCAGCCGGTCCCAGAAGACGGCGTCGGAGAAGACCGCGGTGTAGTTGTCCAGGCCGACGGACTTGTAGGTCGCCGGGATGTGGTTCATACCGATGGTGCGCTCGACGTTCGCCTCGTTGGCGTCGGTCGTCGACAAGTAGAGGCCCCGCACCAGCGGGTATCCGATGATCACGCCGATCACGGCCACCACGGGGGCGACCATGGCCCAGGCGTACCAGTGGGTGGACAGCGACCTGCGCAGCCGTCCGGGGGTCTTGCCGGTCCGCGGGCCGCGGCCGCGGACGCTGTGGGCGTCCG
>NZ_JBHTSF010000139.1:0-23726 GCF_042795295.1 Streptomyces sp. NPDC056486 | reverse complement strand
CTGCTGGCCCACCGCCTGACAGAGTTCCTACCAACCCCCCCTACGCCCCCACACCCCCGGGCCCGCACACCCCCCCGCCCCCACCAAAAAAAACAGAAAAAACCCACGACCAGACCCACCCCCCCCCCCCCCGCCACCGGATGACTGCCTGACCGTCCGACCGACTGGATCCGCGGCGAGTTCTACGCTCTGCGGAAGTTCAGCGTCTCGCCCTGCGCGCCGCCGCGCCACAGGTCGTTGCAGGCCTCGGCCATCCGGTCGAGGCCGTCGACGACCTGTCCCCAGACGATGCCGGGAACCCAGCCGACGTCCCCGTTGAGCAGCAGGTTGTTGCGCTCGTAGAAGAGGGCGAGGTCCACGACCGTGGCGCCCGCCTTGACGTCCGCGGCCGGTTCGTACCCGTAGGACTGCGTGCCCAGCTGTGTCCCGTTGAAGGAGAAATAGCAGAGGTCGCCGGGAATGGGGGTGACTGTCGGATTCTCCAAGGGCGGCTCTCTGTCCGCGAAAGCCGGAAAGAGGGCGTAGATCTCATTGCGGGCGTACTTCGCGTGATAGACGTCCTCGCTGAGCGGAAGCGCCTCCCACACCGCCGCGCAGGTCACAGGAGCCCGGTCGTCGAGCAGCTTTGCCGTGCACTGAACTCCCCGCTTGGCGAGGGAGACTTCGATGAATCGATCTGCCATGTGTCCCATGCTCCTCCCTGGGTCAAGACCACAACGATTGCATCAGGGGCCGAAATTGGCCCGCATATTTTGCTTCGAGTCGGGTAGCCGCGCGCCCATGGCTCCACCACATGAGAACAACGAGGGATTCACAGGCAGCAGGCTTCGCCGCCGCTCCCTGCTCGCAGGAGCAGCGGCGCTCGGAGCTATGGGGGCTGCGGGATGCGTGAAGGTTCCGGAGGAGGGGAAGGTCGAGGGCGGGGATCTACTGAGCAAGCTCCGCGACACGGGGACCGTGAGGATCGGCGTGGCGGGAGAACTTCCCTTCGGCTACATCGACAAGCAGGGTGAGGTCACCGGGGAGGCGCCGGAGATCGCCAAGGTGATCTTCCCGAGGCTCGGCATCCCGAACGTCAAGGCCGTGCCCACCGAGTTCGGCGCGCTGATTCCGGGGCTCACCCAGGCGCAGCAGTTCGACGTCGTGTCCGCGGGGATGTACATCAACCCGGTCCGCTGCGCGCAAGTCCTGTTCTCGGATCCCGACTACCTGATGCTCGATGCCTTCATCGTGAAGAAGGGCAATCCGCACGGGATCAAGCGGTACGAGGACATCGTCAAGAAGAAGCTCAAGCTGGCCAGTGGCACCGCGTACGCCGAGATCGCCTACGCGGAGGCGGCGGGGGTGAAGGACATCCTCATCCTGCCGGACCCGGTGGCAGGCCTCGCCGCGGTCGAGCAGGGCCGGGTCGACGCCTTCGCGGGCACCGCCATCACCACGCGTGACGTGGTGAAAGGCAGCAAGCGGGCCGAGGTGACCGACGCCTTCCAGCCGAAGGTCGACGGCAAGCCCGCCTACGGCGCCGGCGGCTTCGCCTTCCGGCTCTCCGAGAAGAAGTTGCGCGACGCCTTCAACAAAGAGCTGCACAAGATGAAGAAGAGCGGCGAGCTGCTGCGGGTCGTCGGCAAGTTCGGCTTCACCAAGGACGAGATGACCGATCTGACGCTCGACGATCTGTGCCCGCCGGTGAAGGGAGCCTCCTGATGATGACGTGGGACTTCATCACGGCGTGGTTCCTGCCCGGTCTCTGGATCACCGTGCAGATCACGGTCTACAGCGCGGCCCTGGCCTTCGTGATCGCCTTCCCGATCGGTGTGCTGCGTACGTCGCCGTTCTGGATCGTGCGCTTCCTGGCCGGGACCTACTTCGAGATCTTCCGCGGCACGTCGGCCCTGGTCTTCATGTTCTGGATGGCCTTCACGGTGCCGATGCTGTTCGGCTTCAGCTTCCTGCCGATGGCCGCCGGTGTGCTGGCCCTCGGAATGACGTACGGGGCGTACGGCTCGGAGATCGTGCGTGGCGCTCTTGCCGCCGTGCCGGTGGCTCAGCGCGAGGCGGGGGTTGCGCTGAACTTCACCAAGGGGCAGCGCCTGCGCAAGATCGAGATTCCGCAGGCCTGGCCGGAAATGCTGCCTCCGTTCAACAACCTGTTGATCGAGCTGCTCAAGGGCACCTCCCTGGTCTCGCTCATCGCGGTGGCCGACATGACCTTCGCGGGCAACCTGTGGCGGCTCGTCACCGCCGAGAGCGCCCCGGTCTACACGGTGCTCCTTGTGGTCTATTTCGTGCTTGCCTTCCTCCTGACGCGCGGGATGCGGCTCCTTGAGCGCCACGCGAAGACGAGGGTCGGCCTGGCGCCCGAGAAGCTCGGCCTCTTCAGCGGGCTGCGCTCCAAGTCGTCGATCGACGCCGTGACCGGTACCGGGGGTGCCAAGTGAACTGGGACTGGTCCAACGTCGAAGACTTCATGCCGAAATTCTGGGACGGGGTGCTCGTCACCCTCCAGGCTCTTGGCTGGGGCACCCTGATCGCGTTCTCCCTCGGTCTGGTCTGGGCGATCGCACAGCGCTCCGACCAGGTGTGGATCCGCTGGCCGGTGACGGCCGTCACCGAGTTCATCAGGAACACTCCGCTGCTTGTGCAGCTGTTCTTCCTGTTCACCGTCGTGCCCGAGTTCGGCCCCACGATGTCCCCGCTCACCACGGGCATCGTCGGCCTCGGTCTGCACTACTCGACATACACCGCCGAGGTCTACCGGGCCGGCATCGAAGGCGTTCCCGTCGGCCAGTGGGAGGCGGCCACGGCGCTCAGCCTGCCCAAGCGCCGCACCTGGACCGCGATCATCCTGCCGCAAGCCATCCGCCGCGTGATCCCCGCGCTCGGCAACTACGTGGTGTCCATGCTCAAGGACTCCCCGCAGATCGCCGCCATCGGCGCCCTCGACATGCTGGGCGAGGCCAAGGGATTCACCCAGGCGACCTTCACCTACGAGGCGATCAGCATCGTCGGTATCGCCTTCATCGTCATTGCCTACCCGGCTTCCGTCCTTCTCCGAGTCCTGGAGCGTCGCCTTGTCCGCTGACAGCAGCACCACGAACGAAACCGTCAATCCCACGGTGGACGGCAGCGAGCTGATCCGCTTCGACAAGGTCACCAAGCGCTTCGGCAGTCATGTCGTCCTGGACGAGCTCGACTTCTCCGTGGCCTCGGGCAAACACGTCACGCTGATCGGCCCTTCCGGGTCCGGCAAGACGACGATCCTGCGGCTCCTGATGACCTTGATGAAGCCCGAGGAGGGCACGATCAAGGTCGGCGGCGAGTACCTCACGCACGAGAGCAAGAACGGCAAGCTCGTACCGGCGAGCGAGAAGTACGTCCGCGAGGTCCGCAAGAACATCGGGATGGTCTTCCAGCAGTTCAACCTCTTCCCGAACATGAAGGTCCTGCGCAACATCACCGAGGCGCCGGTCCAGGTCCTCGGCCTGTCCAAGGACGAGGCCGAACAGCGCGCCCGGGAGCTGCTCGAACT
Source organism: Streptomyces sp. NPDC056486 (assembly GCF_042795295.1). Lineage (NCBI taxonomy): Bacteria > Bacillati > Actinomycetota > Actinomycetes > Kitasatosporales > Streptomycetaceae > Streptomyces > Streptomyces sp. NPDC056486. Next base: position 20,197 of record NZ_JBHTSF010000139.1, on the reverse strand, counting down.
GGTCGGGCTCACCGAGCACATCGACAAGTACCCGACCCAGCTCTCCGGCGGCCAGCAGCAGCGGGTCGCCATCGCGCGCGCCCTGGCTATGCGCCCGCAGGTGCTGCTTCTGGACGAGGTCACGTCCGCGCTGGACCCCGAGCTGGTGGCAGGCGTCCTCGACGTCCTCAGAGACATCGCGCACACCACGGACATCACGATGCTCTGTGTGACCCACGAGATGAACTTCGCCCGGGACATCTCGGACCAGGTCCTGATGTTCGACTCGGGCCGGGTCATCGAATCCGGGACACCGGAGAAGATCTTCACGGAGCCGGAGCACGAGCGCACCCGGGAGTTCCTCTCCGCGGTGCTGTAGTCCGCAATGCTGCAATCCGCGGTGCTGCAATCAGTGCCGTAAACCGCCGCTCACCCGGCGGCAGTGAAGATCAGGTCGAGGCGGGACCGTGGTGTCAGGTCACGGTCCCGCCTCGTTTTTCCGCCTCTTCCTCTCCACGGCCGGGCCGGGCCAACCCGCTACGCGGTAGTAGGTTTTGTCCCGTCCTTCACTCCGGGGGCATGCCTTTGGCATATGCCAGAGTGGCGCGTCGCTGCTGACAGGGCCGAGATGCGCCATCAATCTCGCCAACAGCCGCTCCATATTGGCCTCTTGGCGGCTATCGTGGACGAAGCCCAACTGTCCGGAACCGTTCCACGCAGGGGGAAGTCGTGGCGCTGAAACACGAGCCGACCACGCCGCAGCACTCGGTGCAGAACGCCCTCCGAGTCCTCGAGATCGTCGCCCGGCACGACACCGGCGTAACCGACGCCGAACTCGCCCGGCAGACCAAACTGCCCGCACCCCAGCTCACCGCCCTGCTGCGCATGCTGCGCCGCGAGGCGTACGTCGAACAGAATGCCGACGGTGCGTACGTGACCGGCGCGTCCCTCACCCGCCTCGGCGCTGCCCAGCGCCGCGACCAGGTGTTGCGGGAAAAGCTCCAGGTGACGCTCGACGGGCTGCGCGACTCGATCGGCGCGGCCGTCTACGTCAGCCGGTACGAAGACGGCGAAGTCAAGATCACCGACTACGCGGAAGGACCCGCCACCCCGGCGGTCAACGAGTGGGTGGACTTCCGCTCCTCCGCGCACGCCAGCGCGGTCGGCAAGAGCCTGCTGACCCAGCTCGATCTGAACGGGCGCAGGGATCACCTCTCCCGCCACAAGATGGCCCGCCTCACCTCGCGGACGATCACGAACGAACGGGTCCTCCTGAACCGCCTCGCCGCCCAGCCCGCGACGGTCCCTGTCCTCGACCTCCAGGAGTACGCGGTCGGCACGGTCTGCGCCGCCGTCCCCATCACCGCGGGCTCCGCGGTCGGCTGCCTTGCGCTCTCCCTGCCGGTGGAGCACGCACACCGGCTGCGGGAAGCGGCCCGGACGCTCAATCGCGGGGCGGCGCCGGTACTGCTGTCGCTGGCGATCTAGGGGCGCCGGTCGGCTGTCCCGAGCACCGGTCCCGAGCGCCGGTCCTGAGCACCCTCTGGGACCAGGTATTATTTTCGAGTCAGCAGGCGCCGTTAGCTCAGTTGGTTAGAGCAGCTGACTCTTAATCAGCGGGTCCGGGGTTCGAGTCCCTGACGGCGCACGACAGTGAGAAGCCCCTCGCGCAAGCGGGGGGCTTCTTTCGTCCCGCTTCGCATATCCCTCGCACCGGTGAGGACAGCGCCGCCGGGCCGCCGCGATACTGGCACGGCTCCAGCCCGACCGCACGGCCTCCTGCCCGGCTGCACGGCCTCCTGCCCGAGGAGCCGCCCGATGCAACGTCCCTTCCTCGCGCTGTCCCGGCTGCGGACCACCCGCCCCTACGTGGTGGACACCGCGCTCACCGCTCTGGTGCTCTTCGCCGTCTCGATCCAGTTCCTCTTCCCGGACGAGGGCGGCGACCCGCTGAGCCTGCCCGGGTTCGCGCTCGGCCTGGGGACCGCACTGCCGCTGATCTGGCGGCGCCGCGCGCCCTTCCTCTGCGCCTGCGTGATCTCCGTCCTCACCCCCGCCATGGCGCTGTACCACCGGCCGCCGCCGGACGTCTGCTACGGCGGCCTGGTCGCCCTCTACACCGTGGCCGCCCTCAGCAGTCCGCTGAAACGGCGCGTCATGCTCGTCGGGTGGCTGGTCGGGGGCACCGTCACGATGGCCTTCAAGGAGCACGCCGAGTCGTACGAGTACCCCTTCCACCTGCTCAGCCTCGTCAGCGCGTACGCCCTGGGGTCCTTCGCCCGCGTGCAGCGCGCGTACACCGCGGCCCTGGAGGACCGGGCCCGGCGCCTGGAGCGGGAACGCGCCACCGAGACGGCGCGTGCGGTCAGCCAGGAGCGGTCCAGGATCGCCCGCGACATGCACGACATCCTGGCCCACGCGGTGAGCCTGATGGTGGTCCAGGCGGAGGCGGGCCCCGTGGTCGTCCGCAGCGATCCGGACCGCGCGGTGGGGGCGTTCGACGCGATCGCCGGCGCGGGGCGCGACGCGATGGTGCAGCTGCGGCGGATCCTGGGCGTACTGAGAGAGCCGGAGGCCCGGGGCGGACGCGTCCCGCAGCCGACGCTGGCCGCGCTCCCGGAACTGGCCGCACTGGTCGAACGAGGCGGCCTGCGCGTCGAGTTGACCCAGCAGGGCGAAGCTCGCCCACTGCCACCCGACGTCGAGGTGGCCGCGTACCGCATCGTCCAGGAGGCGCTGACCAACTGCGTGAAGCACGCGGGAGCGACGACCGTGATCATCCAACTGGCATGGAACGTGAGCGAGTTGAGGATACGGATCCAGGATGACGGAGACGGGCTCTCCGCGCCGCAGGACGCGGGGCACGGACTGATCGGCATCCGTGAACGCGCCGCCGCCTGCGGTGGCACCGCCGAGGCCGGGAACGGTCCCGATGGTGGATTCCGTGTCGCCGTCACGCTGCCCACGGCATCCTTGGGGGATGAGCATCCGGGTGGCGGTCGCCGACGATCAGGAGCTGGTGCGCAGCGGCTTCTCCATGATCCTTGAGGCGCAGCCCGACATCGAGGTCGTGGCGGAGGCCGGTGACGGTGCCCAGGCGGTGGCTGCGGTGCTCCAACACGCCCCGGACGTCATCCTCCTGGACATCCGCATGCCGGGGATGGACGGCATCGAGGCGGCCCGCCGGGTGTGCGCGCAGTCCAGCTGCCGGGTCGTCATGCTGACCACGTTCGACCTCGACGAGTACGTGTACGAGGCGCTGTACGCGGGGGCGAGCGGCTTCCTCCTCAAGGATGTCCGCAGGGACGACCTGGTGCACGCGGTGCGGGTCGTGGCTGCCGGGGACTCCCTGCTCGCACCGTCGGTGACGCGGCGCCTGGTGGCGGACGTGGTCAGGCGCCGCCGCACGGAGTCCGACGCCCCGCCCATGACGCCCTCCGAACGCCTCGCGGTCCTCACCGCCCGCGAGGAGGAGACGCTGCGACTGCTTGCCCGGGGGCTCTCCAACGCGGAGATAGCGGCGGCGTTCGTGGTCAGCGAGCACACGGTGAAGACGCATGTCAGCAACGTCCTGTCGAAGCTGGCGCTGCGGGACCGGGTGCAGGCGGTGATCTGCGCGTACGAGACGGGGCTCGTGGTTCCGGGGGGCTAGGGCGTTTTCCTTGAGAAAAACTCCCCCACCCGACGGATCCCTACCCCGCCAGAGGGAGGCGGCAAGACCGCCCCCCACGGCGATCCGCCGCCACCGGCATCGGACGACTCTGAGAGGCATCCCGGAACCCGTCCACGGAGGAGGCAGAGCCATGCCGGCCGCCCTCGCTCGTACAGCGACCCGACGCCCGCGAACCGTCATCCTCATCTGGCTCCTTCTCCTCGTCCTGGGCTTCGGCTTCGGCACCCGGGTCTTCGGCGACCTGACCTCGTCGGTCGAGGACGTCCCCGGCAGCGAGTCGGTCGTCGCCGAGGAGCGTCTGGCCGAACTCACCCCGGACGGTGAGGACTTCAGCGCCGTCGTCTCGGGCCCCGCCGTCGCGACCCCGCAGCTCCGCGCCCAGGTGGGCGACGCGATCGCCGACGTACGCAAGCAGCCCGGCATCGCCCGGGTGCCGGATCCGTACACCGCCCGTGGCCTGGTCGCCCAGGACGGCAAGGCCCTGCTCATCCCCGTCACCCTCAAGGGCGGTCTCGACGACGACACCGAGGAAGAGGCCGTCGGCGACGCGGCCGACCGCCTCCGCGAGATCAGCGCGGGCGACGTCGCGGTGAGCGGCGGGCCCCTGCTCGGCGAGCAGATGGGCGGCCGGGCCCAAGAGGACGTCGCGAAGGCCGAGTTGATCACCCTGCCCGCCGTACTGATCGTCCTCCTGCTCATCTTCGGCGGGCTGCGCGCCGCCGGGCTCCCCCTCCTGGTCACCGTGAGCGGTGTGGCCGGCGCCTTCCTGACCCTCTACGGCTTCAGCCAGTTCACCGAGATCTCCGTCTACGCCGTCCAGATCGTCACCATGCTCGGCCTCGGCCTCGCCGTCGACTACGCGCTTCTGATGGTGATCCGCTTCCGCGAGGAGCGGGGGAAGACGGACGACGTGGCGGGGGCCGTGCACGCGACCGTCGCCCACGCCGGACGCACCGTCCTCTTCTCCGGCCTGACGGTGGCCATCAGCCTGTCGGGGCTCGTCTGGTTCCCCAGCCCGTTCCTGCGCAGCATGGGCCTCGCGGCCGGTGCGGTGGTCGTCGTCGACATGCTGGCGGCGCTGACCCTGCTGCCCGCGCTGCTCGCCCTGTTCGGCGGCAAGATCGCGCCGTCAGGGACGAAATCCCGTATACGTAAGGGCTTTTGGCACCGGGGCGGTTCTGGGGCCGAGCCCGGCGGGGCCGAGCCCAGCGGGTCCGAGCCCGGCGCCTTCTTCGCCCGCCTCGCCCTCTTCTCCGCCCGCCGCCCCGTCGCCGTGGTCACCGCCGTCGTCGCCGTACTCACCCTTCTCGCGCTCCCCGCCTTCGGGATGCGGATCAACATCGGGGACGCCCGGCAGCTCCCGCACGACACCGAGGCACGGCAGCTGTACGACACCGTGCGCGAGCACTATCCGGCGGGTACGGACACCGATCCGGTCCAGGTGCTCATCGGGTCCGGCGCCGCCCCCGACCACGAGGACAAGATCCGCGCCCTGCCCGGAATCATGGCTGCGAGCAGCGATCGGCTCTCCGACGGCACGGTCCTCCTTGAGCTGACTCCGACCGGTTCCGTCGACGGCCCCACCGCCACCCGGCTCGTGGAGCAGGTGCGCGACCTGCGTGGCGACGAGCCCGTCCAGGTCACCGGCAACGCCGCGAGCCTCGTCGACTTCCGCTCGATGCTCACCGAGCGCGCCCCCTGGGCCGTACTCACCGTCCTGTTCGCCCTGTTCGTCCTGCTCTTCGCCTTTACCGGCTCGCTCCTGCTCCCGCTGCGTACGCTCGCCACCACCCTGCTCAGCCTGGGCGCCGCGCTCGGCGTCGTGGTGTGGGTGTTCCAGGACGGGCATGTCGCGGGGCTGCTCGGCGGTGAGGGGCTCGGGTCGCTGAGTCTGACCGCGCCGCCGCTGATCATCGCGATCGCGTTCGGACTCGCCATGGACTACGAGTTGTTCATCCTGTCCCGGATGCGGGAGGCGTGGCTGGAGACCGGCGACCACCGTGCCGCCGTCGTCGAAGGGCTGCGCCGCTCGGGCCGTGTCGTCAGCTGTGCGGCGCTGCTGCTCGCGATCGTCTTCGGCGGCTTCATGACCGGCGGCTTCTCACCGATCCTGCAGATCGGGCTCGGTCTGACGCTCGCGGTGCTCATCGACGCGACCGTGGTCCGGATGTTCCTCGTCCCGGCGACGATGACGCTGCTCGGCCGCCGTGCCTGGTGGGCGCCGCCGCGGCTGCGGAAGCTCCATCAGCGGTACGGGCTCCGCGAGGCGCCGTCCGCCGACCCCGTACTGGTCGAGCAAGGGGGCGGGCAAGGAGTCAGGCAAGCACCACCCAGTCCATGACGAGGGCGGCCACCAGGCCGGCGGCGAGGAGATAGCTGCCGAGCCTGGTCCGTCCGCGCCTGCTGAGTTCGATCACCAGGCCGCAGAGGACGAGCAGCAGCCCGTACACCCCCACGACCAGGACGGACGACCGGCTCGCCATGCGTACGGCGAGCACTACGGCCGCCGCGGCCATCAGCACCGAGGCCGCGGTGATCCGTATGCGCCGGGCCTGGCGCGGCGTGAAACGCGGCGTGAGGCCCGACGTGTCGCCTGCCTCTGTCTGGTCTGACGTGCTCATGGTTCAGGATCGTAATCGACCAGACCGATGGCCATTGCACGGATCGGCGGGCTCGGGCTGATCGGGCTGTTCGTTGTGCCCAAGCTGCCCGTGCCGCTCAGGCCCGCAGGTACGCCAGGACCGCGAGCACCCTGCGGTGCGTTCCGTCCCCGGGTGGCAGGTCCAGTTTGCCGAGGATGTTGCCGATGTGTTTGCCCACCGCCGCCTCACTGACGACGAGTTCGGCGGCGATCGCCCCGTTCGACCTGCCCTCGGCCACCAGGCCGAGCACCTCGTGCTCGCGCGGCGTGAGCTGTTCGAGGGGATCGCGGCGGCGCCTGATCAACTGCCGTACGACCTCCGGGTCCACGACCGTGCCACCACTCGCCACCTGCGTCACCGCGTCGGCGAACTGCTCGACCTGGCCCACCCGGTCCTTGAGCAGATAGCCGACGCCGGTGCCGTCACCGGTGTCCAGGAGCTCGGCGGCGTACGAGCGCTGCACGTACTGGCTGAGCACCAGGACCGGCAGCTCCGGCCGCTCGGCACGCAGGGCGAGGGCCGCGCGCAGGCCCTCGTCCTGGAAGGAGGGCGGCATGCGTACGTCGGTGAGGACGAGGTCCGGTTCGTGCTCATCGACGGCGGCCCGAAGGCCGTCGGCGTCACCGAGCGCGGCGGCTACTTCGTGGCCGAAGCGGGTGAGCAGGCCGACGAGCCCTTCCCTGAGCAGCACGCTGTCCTCGGCGAGGACGATCCTCAGTCGGTGGTCAGGCCTTGGAACTGCTGGGCTCGGCACGGGATCTCCACGGACAGTACGGTCGGGCCGCCGGGTGGGCTGGCGACCGTCAGTGTGCCATCGAGCACCGCGATCCGGTCCGCGAGGCCGGTCAGGCCGCTGCCCCGGGCGGGGTCCGCGCCTCCCTCACCGTCGTCGCGCACGTCGATGTGAAGGACCTCGTCCTCATGCCGGGCCCGGATGTGCGCGCGGGGCGCTCCGCTGTGGCGGGCGATGTTGGTGAGGGCCTCGCGGACGGTGAAGTACCCGGCGGATTCGACGGATTCGGGGAGGCGGGGCAGGCCGTCCAGGTCTGTGTCGACGGGGATCGGGGAGCGGTCGGCCGCGTCATCGATGGCGGCGGCGAGGCCGTAGTCGGCGAGGACCTGGGGGTGGATGCCGCGAATGAGCTCGCGCAGTTCCTTCAGTACGTTCCCCGCCTCGTCGTGGGCCGTGGCGAGCTGGGCGGCGAGGGGGCTGTCGGGGGCGGCGTCGAGCCGTGCGAGGCCCAGGGTCATGGTCAGCGCGACCAGACGCTGCTGGGCCCCGTCGTGCAAGTCCCGCTCGATACGGCGCCGTTCGGCTTCGAAGGCGTCGACAAGGCGGGCCCTGGAGCGGGTCACTTCTGCCAGCTGGGTGGTCAACTCGGCCTCACGCGGGGCGAGCAGGAGGCGGGCGAGGGCGGCTCGGGCGGTGGCGTAGGCGCCGAGAGGATAGAGGAGCGGGACGAGCAGGGCCAGACCCAGGAGGGCCGTGGCGAAGGCGTGCGGGTAGTCACCGACCACCCAGAGCTTGGCCGCGCGTATCTCGCCGCCGTCAAGGGCGAGTTGGGCGGGAGTGCCGATGAGGAGGGCGGGGGCGCCGACGGTGCAGGCGAGCACGAGGAGGTCGAGTGGCCACAGGACGAGGGCGAGCAACGCGGTGTACGCGAGCTCGCGCCAGGTGGCCTGCTCCTTGACGCGGAGCTTGAACCAGGCGGAGATGCCGGGGACTTCGGGGGTGCGGTGGGGGGTTGGGGCGGCGGGGGTCGTGGGGTCGATGAGGCCGAGGCGGCGGCGTTCGAGGGCGGCGACGGGAATGCCGGCGAAGGCGAGGAGGGCAAGCAGGGGAAGCCCTACGAGGACGACGGCAAGGGCGGCCCCGAGGACGGCGGCCACGAGTCCCGCCACGAGTACGAGCACCCCGAGCAACACACCCCCGAGGAGGTACCCGATCCCTCTCCAGGGCGCACTGCTCCCCAGATATCTACGCCGCCGCAGCCCCACCCACACGCTCCCACTGGCCATGGGGCGAGGGTATGCGGGGGCGGGACGGGGCGGCTCAGCCTTACGCACCCCACCCACCCCCGTCACCACAGGGCGATCGGGCGGATGCGGGGCAATGGGCGGGTGGGCGTGAGGGCCTCGTTCGGCAGCGAAGCGGACGCTAGCGGGATAACAGCCCCTCGCGGGCCTGGGCTCGGTACTGGGCCAGCAACGCAGACTCGTCCCCCGGAGACAGGGGCTGGTAGGCGCCCACCCCGGGGCGCCACCAGACCGGGTCCCCACAGCGAAACCCCTCCCTGCGCAAGACAGCCCGCGCCACCTTATTGGTGGCGGTAACCGGCATCCGCTCCACCACCCGCACGAAGCGTGGCGCCATCTTCGTCCCCAGGTCCGGCTGCGAGAGGAGGAACTCGGCGAAGGCCAGGGGGTCGAAGGAGACCCCTGCCCGCGGGGCGACCGCCGCCATCACCTGATCCCCCGCCACCGGGTCCGGCACCGCGTACACCGCCACCGCGGCCGCCCCCTCCCACCGCGCGAGAATGTTCTCGATCACCGCCGCCGCCAGATTCTCGCTGTCCACGCGGAGCCGGTCGTCCGTACGCCCCGCGAAGTAGAGAAACCCCTCCGCGTCCCGGTAGAAGAGATCCCCCGTCCAGTACCAGCCGTCCCGGAGCCGCGCCGCATCCGCCTCCGTGTTGCGCCAGTAGCCCTCGAAGGGCGTGCGGCCCTTGTTCACCAACTCCCCTATCGCCGCATCCCCGTTCAGCAGGCGGCCGTCCGCAGCGAAGGAAGCGGGCGGGCACTCCTCGCGCGTGCCGGGATCCACCACCACGAGCTCGTCCCCCGGCGCCGCCCGCCCGATCGCCGCGGCAGGCGTCCCCGGCGTCCGCTGTATCGCGGCGCCGCCCTCCGAAGATCCGTACCCCTCGACGAGCCGCACCCCGAACCGCTTCTCGAACCGCGCCGCGTCCACCGCCCCGGCCTCCGTACCGAAGCCCACCCGGAGGGGGCTCTCCGTGTCGTCGGGGCGCTCGGGCGTGGCCAGGACGTACTGCACCGCCCGGCCCACGTACGTGAAGTAGGTGGCGCCAAAAGCCCGTACGTCGTCCAGGAACGCCGAAGCCGAGAAGCGGCGCCGCAGCGCCACCCCCGCCCCGCCCGCAAGCGCGGGCGCCCAGTCCGCGATCACCGCGTTGCCGTGGAACATGGGCATGCAGATGTAGTGGACGCCGTCCGGGCCGAGCCGGAAGTGGTCGACCAGGGACCGGCCCGCCGCGGCAAGGCGGCCCTGGCTGCAGATCGCTGCCTTGGGCGCCCCGGTCGAACCGGAGGTGAAGTAGAGGAGCATGCGGCTCGCCGGATTCGCCGCCCTCGATATCTCCGGGCGGGCTTCCGCGTAGGGCGCGAGCAGCTCGGCGTACGCGGCCGTGTCCGTCACCAGGATGCGTACGCCCGGGAGTTCGAGGCCGTCCAGGAGCGCGAGGTGCGCCCGTTCCGTGACCAGGACACGGCAGTTCGTGTGCACGATGTCGCGGGCCAGTTCCGCGCCCCGGCGCGTGGGGTTGATGCCCGCCACCGCCGCACCGGCGAGCGCCGCCGCGCTCAGCCACAGGGGGTACTCGGGGGTGTTGTCGAGCAGGACGCCGACGTGTGGCTCGGCCCCTCTGGGCAGCAGATCGGCGAGGAGCGCCGCCCTCGCCGCCGCGCCCGCCGCGACCTGGTGGTGGGTCATCTCCTGCTGTTCGAAGCGCAGCCCGGGGCGGTGATCGCCCCAGCGGGCCTGTACGAGTTCGGCGACGGTGCTGACGGTGCTCCCGGTGGCCTTCATGGCCGCGCACCATAATTGATGGGCCGTCAGATAGGGAGAGGGCCTGCGCAGTCACTGCGCAGGCCCACCCGTGGGGAAGCTGCCCGGAATCAGAACTTGACGTCGGAGCAGGCGTAGAACGCGTTCGCCGTGTCGTGGACCGTCCACACCGCGACGATCACGTGGTGTCCGCTTCTGCCGCCGGGGATCGCCCCGGAGTGCGAGAGCGTGGCGGGCGGCTGCTGTCCGTTGTAGGGGACGTTGAGGAACGGGGTGGTCTCGAGTGCGGCCCGGGTCACCGGCTTGCTCTCGTCCCAGCCCTGCTTGGTTATGTAGTACTTGAAGTCGGTGGTGCGGTGCCGTGCCGTGAACTGCCAGCGGAAGGTGTAGTTCTGACCGGCACTGACACTGGTCGTCGGCCAGGCTCCACCGCCCGGCGCCTTCGGCTGGTTGAGCGTGTCGAAGCCGCTGACGCCCGCCGAGCAGATCTTGCCGTCGGCCGGACCCGCCGCCGGGAAGCCCTTGGGGCCCTCGACGCTCTGCGGCTCGTACTGGATGGAACCGCAGCCGCTCACCGTGCCGTTGGAACAGTTGATCTGGCGGCTGGCCGGCAGATCGGTGTAGCCGTGACCGCTCGCGCCACCGGACGAGAGCGCGAGCGCCCCGACGGTGGTGGCGCCGAGCATGGCCGCGTACATCTTCTTGTTTCGCATGCTGCCGCTCCAGGGGAAACGTGGGGATTCCGTGAGCCGTGCGCGCGCCGCGGCACCGCTCCGCCGCGGGTGCGGTGGGGCGGTGAATGCAGTGAGTTCTGCGGTAACTGCGGTCTAGACCAAGCCCAGATTATGGGCGGTAGTTGAACATGTCCATACCAATAGTGGAGACGATCCGATCGCAGCGTCGGCGCGACTTCTCCACGAGTTCACCGTTGGGGCCGTCGTTCGTCGCCACCCAAGCGGCCGCCCCGTCGGCCGTTCTGCCGCCGGCCAACTGACGGTCGGCAAGCCGCAGTTGACGTACCTCCGCAGGTGCCTGCACGTACCAGCACTCCCCCAGCAGCCGCCGCGCGTGGCGCCAGCCGGGCAGATCGCAGGCCAGGTAGTTCCCCTCGGTGACGACGAGCCGGGCGGTCGGCGGGACGCGGTGCCTGGCGGCCACCGGCTCATGGAGAGTGCGGTCGTAGTCGGGTACGTAGATGTCGTGGCCGGTGTCCTCAAGGACCCGGGTGAGGAGCGCGACGTACCCCCGGACGTCGAAACTCGGCTCCGAGCCCTTGCGCGAGGTGAGGGAGAGGCGCTCCAGCTGGTCGTTCGAGAGATGGAACCCGTCGAGCGGCAGATACGCGGCGCCCTCACCGATCGCCTCCACCAGCGCCCGCGCGAACGTCGACTTGCCCGCGCCGGGCGGCCCCGCGATCCCGAGGAGGGTGCGGGGCCGGTCGGCTGTCAGCTTCCGGGCGTCCGCGGCGAGGGCCGCGAGGGTGGGGGCGTCGGCATCAGGGGCGCTGTCATCGATCTCCATGACCCGTATAGAACGCCACCGTAAGGTCCTTGACCAAGGCCTTGCGCTCGTAGTCGTCGAGCTCGACCAGGCCGCGGGTGGTCAGCCGGGTCACCGTGTCCTCGACGGAGTCCACCACCGAGGTCAGCACGCTGTCGCGGTGCCGCGCGTCCAGGGCGGCGACCCTGCGCAGGCGCATGGTGTCGGCGATCTCGGGGGCGTACTCGATGCGGGTCGGCTGGGCCGAGAAGATCTCGATGCCGACCGGCTCTGCATCGGCCGCCAGCATCCGGGTCAGCGCGTCGCCGACGGCGTCCGCGTCGCGCAGGGTCGGGGTGTCGTCGTGGAAGGCGTCGGCGGGCAGCCGGGACAGGACCCGCGCCGTGGCCGCCTCGACGCACTCGCGCAGATACTCCTGGTGGTCGGCGACGCCGAGCGTCGCCCGCGCCGCGTCCTTCACCCGCCAGACGACGAGGACGACGACCCGCAGCGCGACCCCGCCCCGGTCCACCGCGGGCATCGGCTCACTGCGCCAGTGCCGCAGGCGTACGTCGACCCGGCGGCGCAGGAGGAGCGGGTTGACCCACATCAGGCCGGTGCGGCGGACGCTGCCGCGGTACCGCCCGAAGAGCGTGAGCACCCACGCCGTGCCGACCCGGCCCCGGGCCAGACCCCCGAACCCGAACAGCGCGAGCGCGCCCGACCCCGCGAGCGAGGCCCACTGTCCAAGTCCGAGCCCGAGCCCGGCGTACGCGTCGTATCCACCGTTCCCTCCACTCCCGCCACTCCCGCCACTCCCGCCGTGCCCGTCCGGCCAGGGCAGCCCGGCCGCTTGCACCACCGGCTCGGGCAGCAGGCCCGCCCACCACAGCGCGGCCGCGCACCCGGCGACGCCAGCTGCCCCGCCGAGTGCCCCGACGGCGCCGGGCAGCACGCGGGCGGTGCGCTCGCCGAGCGCCGGGTCGACCTCGGGCAGGGGCCGGGCCGCCGAAGCCGAAGCCGATGCCGAAGCCGATGCTGCCGCCCCCGCCCCCGCCGCGGGCCGTCGGGCGATGCGCGGCTGCTCCCCCGTGCCCTGGCGGCGGCGCACCACGGCGGGCGTCAGGGATACCCCGGGGTCGCCGGGATCGTCACGGAAGAGCAGGTGGATGGGGATCTCGGTGGTGGCCTCGCTCTGGATCAGGCGCGGCGGGCGGGCGGCCGTGTCCGGGGCGCCGGTGAGCTGCGGCTCCTCGGGCTGGGGGGTCTGTGACCGTGATGCCGCTGTCGCACTCATCCTTGCCTCCGCCTCATACATGCCTCGTTCTCATTCGTGCCTCGATCTCATGCACAACCCGGTCACGCCCGCGCCTCGGCCTAATCCGTAACCCGGTCACGCGCATGCCTCGATCTCATCCATAACCCGGTCACACCCGTGCCTCGGTCTCAACCGCAACCCGGTCACATGCGTGCCTCGATCTCATGCACAACCCGGTCGCCGCCCAGGCCTCGATTTCATCCGCAACCCGGTCACACCCGTGCCTCGGTCTCATGCGAACAACCGCCGCCAGGTCTCGGGCCCCGGATATCCGTCCGCCGCCGCACCGCGCCAGCCCTGCGCCCGCTGGAACGCCTCGACGTTGCGGCGGTCGCTCTCGCTCCAGCGGGGGCCCGGCCCCTGGGCGTAGTGCTTGCCGAAGCCCTTCTTCACCAGCTGCCTGCCCAGCTTCTCAATGGACGGGCTCGACTGGCCGGGGCGGAACACTCCCCTGCCCGGGTACGCCGGCGTCCTGCCCTGGGCGCCGCCCGCGCCCGCTCCGGCGCGCGGGATGTCTCGGCCCTTGCCCGTCATCAGGTACGACCAGGTCGTGGCGCCCGGCAGACCGTCCGCGTCCCCGCCGGTCCAGCCCTGCGCCCGCTGGAACGCCTGCGTCGCCCGGCGGTCCGCGTCGCTCCAGCGCGGGCCCGGGCCTGACGTGTAATAGCGGGCGGCGCCACGGCCGACCAGGGCCTTGCCGAGCTGGGTCACGTAATTGTTGTCGGCGCCGGGGCCGAACGACCCCGCGCCGGGGTAGCGCGTCCCCGTGCTCGGCCCCGCGCCGCCGGGAGCGCCACCGCTGACCCCCTTGTAGCGGTAGGCCAGATAGCGGCTCCCATTGCTCCAATAGGCATAGGGAGTCGTCTGCTTACGGGCATGCGGCCGGGTCTGTTCGTACGCGGTGTATTGCGTGCGCGACCCATTCGCCCACCCGCCGAAAATCGTCACGTGCGACCCCTTCTCGGGGTTCGCGGGATTATGGAAGAGAAGCATGTCGCCGGGCTGCAGCTGACTCTTCGTAATGCGCACCGCGTACGAGGCGAGGCTGCCCGTCCATTCATTGCCGCCGAGATTCCAGGCCATGGAGACAAAGCCCGAGCAGTCCTGGCGGTAACCGTCGGACCAGTACTTGCTCATGCTGTACGGCACCTTCGCCGTGACCCACCTCTGGGCGCGGGCGAGGATCTCGGCCCGCGTCGTGGGCCGCGCCGCCGACGCCACGGGCCCCGGAGTGCCCGGTGCGCCCGGCGCTCCGTGCAGCGCACTCGTGCCGCCCTGCGGACTACCGGGCCCCGGGTCCTCGTCCGACGGAGCCCCCGGTGGTCGTACCGGGTGGTGGCCGCCCGGTACGGCACCGGGGGTCGCCGCCGCCGGAAGCACCTGGCCGCCGCCGAGCACCGTGCCCGCCGCCGCGGCGATGACGAGGGCGCGCCGCGCGCCGTGCGCCGCCGGGTGGCCGCCCTCTCGTACGGGAAGTGCGTGGGTCATGGTCCGTCGCCAGTGAATGCATCCGGGACAGTCGCAGTCGCTCTCGGGGTCGAATTCCTCGAATTCCGGAGCACTCACCGAAGCACCCACCGAAGCACCCTCCATGCGATTCCCCTCACACTCCAGGAAAGAATGTCTGCGTCGCATCTGCACAGTCGTCAGCTTCTCAACTGTCGCGCGATGTCGCATGTTGACGGTCCGAATGATGGATCCGCCCCGCATTCACGTACCCGCCGCTCCCGGGAGCCGCCCCCCGCAATGCCCCGCGGCGCCCCCGCGAGACCCCTGCGAAGGCCCGGGTGCAGCCTCCTGGTGGTCCGGAGCACCCGCCCGCGTCCGGTAGAGTTCTCCAGGTCAGCAGGCGCCGTTAGCTCAGTTGGTTAGAGCAGCTGACTCTTAATCAGCGGGTCCGGGGTTCGAGTCCCTGACGGCGCACAGACAGCGAAAGCCCTCCGTTCACGCGGGGGGCTTTCGTGGTTCCCGCGGAGGGTCGATACCCGTCCCCCGCGCAGGGTCGATACCCGTCCCCCGCGCCGGGTCGACACCCGCGCCCCACACCGGCCCGACACCCCTCTCCCTACCGCTACCGTTACGCCATGGCGCGCGACATACAGGAGCGGATCAAGAAGCTCATCATCGACCAGCGGCTGCCCTCCGGAGCCTCTCTGCCCACCGAGCCCGAACTGATGGAACGCCTCGGCGTCAGTCGGAACTCCGTGCGAGAAGCCCTGAAGGCGCTGCAGGCGATGGGCATCGTGGAAATCCGGCACGGTTTCGGTACATATGTCGGCCCCATGTCGATGGCTCCCATGATCGAGGGCCTCACCTTCCGCACGGTGGCGGGCCACTACCGCGGCGAGGACAGCCTGCTTCAGCTCCTGGAGCTGAGGGAGGCCGTGGAGACCGGGCTCATCGCCCGCCTCGCGGGCCGCATCCCGGACGCGGATCTGGCCGAACTGGACGCCCTCGTCGACCGGATGGACACCGAGGCGGCGGCGTACGACGGCCGGATCGGGCAGTCGGGCGCAGTTCACACCGAAACCGACCGTGCATTTCACGCCACTCTCTACCGCTGTCTGCGCAATCCGTTGCTCGGCGAGGTCCTCGAAGCGTTCTGGGACGCCTTCCATAAGGTGCGTACCGACCTGGTGGACGTGCCACAGGACCCAAAGGTGACCTGCCGACAGCACCGGGAGATCCTCGATGCGGTCAGATCCGGCGATGTTCTCCGAGCCGAGCGGGCGATACGGGAACACTTCGGTAATATTCGAACGCGATTGAGCGCTCCCGCCTCAACAGGTAGCAACGGTTAGCAACAGGTAACCCAAATCGCTCGTATGACCGGTAAACACCTTGATTCGCTCTTGCGATCATGGCTAGGGACGTAGAACCTGGTGCTGGAGCCATTGGCTCTCATGAGGCGTGCGGTGCGGGGCAGTTGGGGGGCCCGGCCGGAGCCTGCGGGGGAAGGGGCGGGGGCCCCGTTCACGAACAGATGCCGAGGGGGGCATCATGCAACCGGAAGGTAGCCGTTCCATGTCTAAGGGGACGGTGGCCTCTCATTGATGCGTCCGTGAAGGTCGGGGGACCGGGGCGGACGGAAGGACCAACGAACACGCGGGCGACCGCGTGCGGGGGGATGACTCATGACGTCGACGCCGACGGGCGCCCGGCCGAACGACCCGTCAGAGACGACCCAACTGCGGTTGCCGTCGCACCGGACGGGCGGGTTCAGGCGTATCAAGAAGGCGCTGCCGAAGTACGACTACGAGCACTACAGCCGTCTCGCGGGGCCGCTCACGCAGCCCGATCCGAGCAAGCCGTACAAGGTGCAGTACCGCTCTCTGCTCTCGCAGGAGCCGCACCGCATCAGAGCCGCCCTGATGCTGGGCGCCGCGCCGCTGCTCTCGCTCGTGCTGCTCGCCTGGCTGCTGCAGCCGACGCACTGGACGAAGCGCGACTATGTCGCGAACGACTGGCTGCCGACGCTTGACATAGTCATGCTCATATCCATCGGCCTGATCGAGTTCTTCCGCTGCATGAACGTGCTCTCGAATGCGCACGCCACGCTCGTCGCCCGTGACCCGATACCCGTGGTGCCCGAGACCGGCACCAGAGTCGCCTTCCTCACCTCCTTCGTGCCCGGCAAAGAGCCGCTGGAGATGGTGACGAAGACTCTGGAGGCCGCGGTCCGCATCCGGCACCGCGGCCTGATGCACGTATGGCTCCTGGACGAGGGCGACGACCCCGCCGTCAAGGAAGTCTGCCTGCGGCTCGGCGTGCACCACTTCTCCCGCAAGGGCGTGGCGAAGTGGAACATGAGCAAGGGCCCGCACCGCGCCAAGACCAAGCACGGCAACTACAACGCCTGGCTGGACGCGCACGGCGACGAGTACGACTTCTTCGCATCGGTCGACACCGACCACGTCCCGATGCCCAACTATCTCGAGCGGATGCTCGGCTTCTTCCGTGACGAGAACGTCGGCTTCGTCATCGGCCCGCAGGTCTACGGCAACTACGACAACTTCATCACCAAGGCCGCCGAGTCCCAGCAGTTCCTCTTCCACGCCCTGATCCAGCGCGCGGGCAACGCCTACGGCTCCCCCATGTTCGTCGGCACGAGCAACGCCGTACGCATCAGTGCCCTGAAGCAGATCGGCGGTCTGTACGACTCGATCACCGAGGACATGGCGACGGGCTTCGAGATCCACCGCGCCACGAACCCGCGGACCGGCAAGAAGTGGAAGTCGGTCTACACGCCCGACGTGCTCGCGGTCGGTGAGGGCCCCAACGCCTGGACGGACTTCTTCACGCAGCAGCTGCGGTGGTCGCGGGGAACGTACGAGACCATCCTCAAGCAGTTCTGGAAGGCGCCGTTCTCGCTGCCGCCCGGGCGGCTGTTCAACTACACGATGATGGTCATCTTCTATCCGATGTCCGCCATGAACTGGATCCTGGCCGCGCTCTCCTGCGCGCTGTTCCTGGGCATGGGCGCATCGGGCGTGAACATCGACCCGACGATATGGCTGATGCTGTACGGCAACGCGTCGGCGCTTCAGATCGGCCTCTACATCTGGAACCGCCGCCACAACGTCTCGCCGCACGAGCCCGAGGGTTCGGGCGGTATCGCGGGCATGGTGATGTCGGCCCTGTCCGCGCCGGTCTACGCACGCTCCCTGCTCGACGCCGTGCTGCGCCGCAAGAGCAAGTTCGTGGTGACTCCCAAGGGCGATTCGGCGAGCCCGGACACCCTGTTCGGCACGTTCCGGATCCACCTGTTCTTCATCCTGGTCTTCTGCGGCTCGATGGCCGCGGCGTTCGTGTTCGGCCATGTCCACCCGGCGATGATCACCTGGGCCACCTTCGCCCTGCTGATCACGGCCGCGCCGATCTTCGCGTGGCGGTGGGGCATGCGGCAGGACAAGAAGAAGCGCAAGTCGCAGCACGGGGCGGGCCCTTCGGGTCCGTCGACCGGCCAGCACGCGAAGGTTCCGCAGCAGCGCGACGGCCTCGACGCCACAGCGCAGCTGCCGCAGGCGCACGATGCCCCAGAGGCTCCGCAGGCGCCGCACGCCCCGCAGCAGAAACCCAGCTGGGCGGCGAACGACCAGACCATGCAGATCGCCCTTGGGGGACGTAAGAAATGAAAGACCGCTCCAGCCGCCGCCGCGCCCGCCGCATCGCGATAGGCGCGGCGGTGGTCATAGCGCTGGCCGGGATGAACGGGCCGTGGCTGTGGCGCGTGGGTTCGGAGAAGTACCACGACTACAAGATCAACAAGCCGGAGTACAAGGCCGACAACGGCCACTGGCAGGTCGTGAACTTCCCCGAGGAGTACCGCCAGAACACGATCCACGCGGCGCTCCTGCACACCGGCAAGATCCTCCTGGTCGCCGGCTCCGGCAACAACCAGAAGAACTTCGACGCCAAGAAGTTCGACACCCGCCTGTGGGACCCGGTCAAGAACACGATCAAGAAGATCAAGACGCCCGTCGACCTCTTCTGCACCGGCCACACCCAGCTGGCGAACGGCAATCTCCTGATCGCGGGCGGCACTCAGCGCTACGAGAAGCTCAAGGGCGACACCACCAAGGCGGGGGGCCTGATGGTGGTGCACAACGAGGACCCGGACAATCCGATCACGCTGCCGTCGGGCACGAGGTTCACCGGCAAGAAGAACGGCAAGACGTTCGTCTCCAAGGACCCGGTCGTCGTCGAGCGCGCGAAGAAGGTCTTCGACAAGGCGACCGGTGCGTTCGTGCGCAACGAACCGGGCCTCGGCCGGGTGTACGTGGAAGCGCAGAAGAGCGGCACGAAGCACGAGACGGGCACGCAGGACAACTACCGCGTGCAGGGCCTCAAGGGCGCCGCGACGCGCAACACGTACGGCATCGCGCAGAAGCTCGCCCTGGACAAGAAGGACTTCCAGGGGATCAAGGACGCCTTCGAGTTCGACCCGGTCGCCGAGAAGTACATCAAGGTCGACCCGATGAACGAGGCCCGCTGGTACCCCACGCTGACCACGCTCTCGGACGGCAAGGTGCTCAGCCTCTCCGGCCTGGACGAGATCGGCCAGCTGGTCCCGGGTAAGAACGAGCTGTACGACCCCAAGACCAAGAAGTGGACCTACACCAAGCAGGTCCGCCAGTTCCCCACGTACCCCGCCGTCTTCCAGCTGGAGAGCGGCAGGCTCTTCTACTCGGGATCGAACGCGGGCTACGGCCCCGACGACGTCGGCCGCAAGCCCGGCACCTGGGACCTGGAGAAGAAGGGCAGCTGGAAGGGGATTCCGGGGCTGAGCGACCCGAAGCTCCTGGAGACCTCCAACACGGTCGAACTGCCGCCCGCACAGGACCAGAAGTACATGGTGGTCGGCGGCGGCGGTGTCGGCGAGTCCAAGAACTCCAGCAAGAAGACCCGCATCGTCGACCTCCTGGACGACAACCCGAAGTTCGAGGACGGCCCCGAGCTGGAGAAGGGCACCCGCTACCCGCAGGCCTCGACCCTGCCCGACGACACGGTGCTCATATCCGGCGGCTCCGAGGACTACCGCGGGCGCGGTGACTCGAACATCAAGCAGGCGCGGATCTACGACGCCAAGACCGGCAACATGCGGCGGGTCGCGGACCCCGAGGTCGGCCGCAACTACCACTCGGGCTCGATCCTGCTGCCCGACGGCCGCGTGATGTTCTTCGGCTCCGACTCGCTCTACTCCGACAAGGCCAACACCAAGCCCGGCGAGTTCGAGCAGCGCATCGAGATCTACACCCCGCCGTACCTGTACCAGGGCTCGCAGCCCAAGCTCACCGGCGGCCCCAAGGAGATCAAGCGCGGCGGGTCGGGGACGTATCGGACCCAGCACGCCTCGTCCATCAAGACGGCCCGCCTGATCAGGCCGAGCGCCTCGACGCACGTCACCGACATCGACCAGACGTCGGTCGCCCTCGACCTGAAGAAGTCCGCGGACGGCGTCACGGTGACGATTCCTGCGGAGCGGAGCCTGGTCGAGTCCGGCTGGTACATGCTCTTCGTCACGGATGATCAGGGCACCCCGAGCAAGGCGCAGTGGGTGCACGTGCCGTAGCTCGCGTGGGCGCGGTGCGGGTGACTGCGCCCCGTTAGGGGCGCGGGGCTGTGACATTTGCGGCTCCACCGCGTGGGCGCGCTCAGCCCGCGAAAAGCCGCAGTCGCGGGTGGCGCTTGATGGGGGAGGAGCGACGGGGGGGGGTTTGTGGTTTGTGGCGCCGTTGCCCCCGCCCCCCAACGGGGGGGGCAGAAATGGGGGGGGCCCCCCCCGGAGCGCGGAGTCGGGG
>NZ_JBHTSF010000138.1:0-23746 GCF_042795295.1 Streptomyces sp. NPDC056486 | reverse complement strand
CCCAAAGGGGCGCGGGGCTGTGACATGTGCGGCTCCGCCGCGTGGGCGCGACCAGCCACGAAGCACCCGCAGCTGAAAGCGAAAGCGTTAAAGCTTCTCGATGACGTAGTCAATGCACTTCGTGAGCGCCTCGACGTCCGCCGGGTCGATCGCCGGGAACATCGCCACGCGCAGCTGGTTACGGCCGAGCTTGCGGTAAGGCTCCGTGTCAACGATGCCGTTCGCGCGCAGAGCCTTCGCAACAGCGGCAGCGTCGATCTCGTCCGCGAAGTCGATCGTGCCGATGACCTGCGAGCGCTTGGCCGGGTCCGTGACGAACGGCGTCGCGTACTTGGACTCCTCGGCCCATCCGTACAGCGCCTGCGACGACGCGGCCGTGCGGCCGGTCGTGAAGTCGAGGCCGCCCTGGCTGTTCATCCACTCCAGCTGCTCGGCGAGCAGGAAGAGCGTGGAGAGCGCCGGGGTGTTGTACGTCTGGTTCTTGCGGGAGTTGTCGATCGCCGTGGGAAGGCTGAAGAACTCCGGTACGTGCCGGCCGCTCGCGTGGATGCGCTCGGCACGCTCGATCGCCGCCGGGGAGAACGCGGCGAGCCAGAGGCCGCCGTCCGAGGCGAAGGACTTCTGCGGGGCGAAGTAGTAGACGTCCGTCTCGGCGATGTCGACCGGGAGGCCGCCCGCGCCGGAGGTGGCGTCCACCAGGACGAGGGAACCCGCGTCAGCGCCGGCCACCCGCTTGATGGGGGCCGCGACGCCGGTCGAGGTCTCGTTGTGCGTGAACGCGTAGACGTCCACGCCCGCCTCGGCCTGCGGCTCCGGGTGCGTGCCCGGCTCACTCGAGATCACGGTGGGCTCGGCGAGCCACGGGGCGAGCTTCGAGGCCTTGGCGAACTTGGAGGAGAACTCGCCGAACGCGAGGTGCTGCGACTTGTTCTCGATCAGGCCGTGCGTCGCGACGTCCCAGAAGGCGGTGGAGCCGCCGTTGCCCAGGATCACCTCGTACCCCTCGGGGAGGGAGAAGAGGTCGCGCACACCTTCGCGCACCTTGCCGACCAGGTTCTTGACCGGGGCCTGGCGGTGGGAGGTGCCGAGCAGAGAGGTACCGGTGGCGGCGAGCGCGTCCAGCGCCTCCGTGCGCACCTTGGAGGGGCCCGCGCCGAAACGTCCGTCGGCGGGCTTGATGTCAGCGGGAATCTGGATCTCAGCCACGGGGTGAGCCTAGCGGCTCAGGGCGGTCCGTCATCCGGGCGTCCGGCGGCTGAGATCGTGCCGCCCCACAGTTTGGACGCCGCGGGGCGCTCGTCCTCAAACGCCGGACGGGCTGAAGGCTCCGTGCATCCTGAGGGCATGGATATGGGCATGAGTGATCTCGGAGGCGTAGGCGCAGGCGTAGATGCAGACGTACAGGACGTAGAGAAGGAACTACGGGCAGCCGTGCGGGGGGAGGTGGACTTCTCCGTCACCGCGCGGGCCCTGAACACCATGGACGCGTCCAACTACCGCCGCGTGCCGCTCGGTGTCCTTGCCCCGCGCGACGCGGACGACGTGGCGGCGGCGCTCGCCGTGTGCCGGGAGCGCGGGGTGCCCGTCGTCGCCCGCGGCGCCGGTACGTCCATCGCCGGGCAGGCGACCGGCACGGGGCTCGTCCTCGACTTCACCCGGCACATGAACCGCATCGTGTCCCTCGACGCGCAGGCGCGGACCGCGGTCGTCCAGCCGGGGGTGATCTGCGACGACCTGCGGGGCGCGGCGTCCAAGCACGGCCTGACCTTCGGCCCCGACCCGTCCACCCACAACCGCTGCACCCTGGGCGGAATGATCGGCAACAACTCCTGCGGATCGCACTCGGTCGCCTGGGGAACGACCGCCGACAACGTCTCGTCCCTCTCGGTCGTGAGCGGCGGGGGCGCACGGCTCGCGCTCGGCCAGGGCTGGTCCGGCGCCCCCGACGGCCTCCGCGCGTTGGTGGACGGCGATCTCGAACTCCTGCGCACCGGATTCCCGGAGCTCCCGCGCCGTATCTCCGGCTACGCCCTGGACGCCATGCTCCCCGAGCGGGGTGTGGATCTGGCCCGCGCGTTCTGCGGTTCGGAAGGCACCCTCGGCGTGGTGACGGAGGCGGTCGTACGCCTCGTCGACGCGCCACGCGCGCGTGCCCTCGCGGTACTCGGGTACGCCGACGAGAGCGCGGCGGCGGAGGCCGCGGCAGGCCTGCTGCCGTACGGGCCGCTGACGGTGGAGGGGATGGCCGCCGATCTCGTACGGGGAGCGCACGGGCTGCCCAAGGGCGGCGCCTGGCTGTTCGTGGAGACGGGCGGCGCGAGCGGCGGCGAGGCTCGCGCGCGTGCCGAGTCGATCGTGAAGGGGGCCGCATCCGGGGGTGTCGTGGACTCGGTGGTGGTGACCGACCCGGTGGGGCAGCGCGCCCTGTGGCGGGTTCGCGAGGATGCCAGCGGGACGGCGACGCGGATGCCGGACGGCAGTGAGGCGTGGCCGGGCTGGGAGGACTGCGCGGTGCCGCCCGCCCGGCTCGGGGCGTATCTGCGGGACTTCAGGGGGCTGCTCACCGACCACGGGCTTCGCGGGACTCCGTACGGGCACTTCGGGGACGGCTGCATCCACGTACGCATCGACTTCGACCTGATGAGCGAGGAGGGTGTGCGGCGCTTCCGGCGCTTCTCGGAGGACCTGGCGGAGGTCGTGGTCGCGCACGGGGGTTCGCTGTCGGGCGAGCACGGGGACGGCCAGGCTCGGGCGGAGCTGCTTCCGAAGATGTACGGGGCTGAGCTTGTGCAGCTGTTCGAGCGTGTGAAGGGGGTGTGGGACCCGGCGGATCTGCTGAACCCGGGGATGCTGGTGCGGCCCGCGCCGCTGGACGCGAACCTGCGTTTCGCCCCGCTGCCGCGTGAGCCGGTGGACGTGGCCTTCGGATACCCCCATGACGGCGGGGACTTCTCCGCGGCGGTGCGGCGGTGTGTGGGGGTCGCCAAGTGCCGTACTACGTCCGCTGGTTCGGGCGGCGGGGTCATGTGCCCTTCCTTCCGGGCAACGGGCGAGGAAGAGCACTCCACGCGGGGCCGGGCACGACTCCTGCACGAGATGCTCGCGGGTGATGTGGTGACGGACGGGTGGCGCTCGGAGGAGGTGCGGGACGCGCTCGATCTGTGCCTGTCCTGCAAGGGATGCCGGTCGGACTGCCCGGTGGGCGTGGACATGGCCACGTACAAGGCGGAGTTCCTGCATCACCACTACGAGGGACGCAGGCGGCCCGCGGCGCACTACGCGATGGGCTGGTTGCCGCTGTGGCTGCGCCTCGCCGACCGGACGCGTACGGCGGGGGTGGCCAATGCGCTCGCGCGGGTGGGGGTGTTGGCGTCGCTGGCGAAGCGGGTGGGCGGGATCGCGCAGGAGAGGGAGATTCCGCAGCTGGCGGGGGAGTCCTTCCGGCGGTGGTTCCGGGGGCGGGGGGATTCGGGGTCTCCGGGTGCGGGTGCGGGGCCAGGTGCGGGTCCGGCTGTCGTGGTGTGGCCTGACACGTTCACGGATTACCTGTCACCGGCGGTGGGGCGGGCCGCGGTGCGGGTCCTGGAGGATGCGGGGCTGCGTCCCGTCGTGCCGCCGGGGGATGTGTGCTGCGGGTTGACGTATGTGTCCACGGGCCAGCTGGACCGGGCCCGCGCGGTGATGCGACGCACGCTGGATCGGATGGGGCCGCTGCTCGACTCCGGGGCGCTGCTCGTGGTCCTCGAACCGAGCTGTGCGGCGGCGCTGAAGACGGACCTGGTGGAGCTCCTCGGGGAGGACGCGCGGGCGGCAGAACTGGCGGGACGGGTACGGACGTTCGCGGAGGCTTTGGAGGAACTGGCGCCGGAGTGGTCGCCGCCGAGGATCGGGCGGGCGGTTGTGGGCCAGACCCACTGTCATCAGCATGCGGTCCTGGGCGATGCCGCTGAGCGCCGGCTGCGGGAGAAGGCGGGCCTGGAGGGCGAGTTGAGCGGGGGCTGCTGTGGACTCGCGGGGAACTTCGGCTTTGAGGCGGGGCATTACGAGGTGTCGGTGGCGTGTGCGGAGGAGCAGTTGTTGCCTGCGGTGCGGGGGGTTGTGCCGGAGGGGGAGGGCGGACCTGTGGTCCTCGCGGACGGCTTCTCCTGTCGGACGCAGTTGGAGCAGTTGGGGGAAGGGGTTCGGGGGAGGCATCTGGCGGAGGTTCTGGCTGAGCTGCTCTGACGGGGCTGTACTGGCCCGGTGTGGGTCTGGGTGCCGGGGCCGTCCGGTTGACCCGAGATTGGCGGTTACGGGACGGGCGTCAAGGGCGCTCCTGCGTCGCGTCGGCTGCGCCGATGGCCCTTCGGGCCACCCTTGACTCCCGTCCCTCCACCGCGCGAGGGAAGACATCCGGACGGCCCAGGGGCGGGACTCTCGGGACAGCTGGGTTGGGGCTTCGGTTTTGCTGCCGGGTGCGGACTGGTTCGTTGGGGGCGGCGGGGCGTGGGTGAGGTGCGCGGTCGGTTCGGGGAGCGGTGGCGGTCTCGTCAAGCGGCCAGCGGCCGGCGGCCGAGGGTCCGGGGGTCCGGGGGTCCGGCACCTACTTTCGCAAAGTTGTGTTCTTGAAGAAGGGGGGCGCACGCGTTGGGTAATGCGCCGCCCTCTCGATGCCGGGCAATCGGGCGGTGGGTGGGAAAGCTTGTTCGTGCGGAGGGGGGTGCGGGGTGCTCGGGTGGTGGGTGGGGAGGTTTGTTCGGGCAGGTCAGGTGCGGGGTGACCCGTATGGACCGGCCTAGGGCAGGCCCATCGCCATTCGGAATGTGGACTCGGTTTGCGTACAGCAGTGAAAGGGCTCCACAATCCTGACGTAGTCCACTACCTTGGACGGGGTAGTTCAGGTGAGTGGACTGGCCGAGGATCGAGGAGTGGAGAGGTCGCTGTGGACGCGTCGAGTAGTGGTCAGGAGGCGGCGCCCGGCGGGCGGTGGGGTGCCCTCGGGCCCGTCGGGCTCGTGCTCGCGGGCGGGGTCTCCGTCCAGTTCGGCGGGGCCATCGCCGTGAGCGTGATGCCCAAGGCGGGAGCCCTCGGCATCGTGACCCTGCGGCTCGCCTTTGCTGCTCTGGTGCTGATGATCGTCTGCAGGCCCAGGCTGCGCGGGCACTCCCGGGCCGACTGGGGGACCGTTCTTGCTTTCGGCGTGGCCATGGCCGGGATGAACGGGCTCTTCTATCAGTCCGTCGCCCGGATCCCCATGGGGCCCGCCGTGACGCTGGAGGTGCTCGGGCCGCTTGCCCTCTCCGTCTTCGCCTCGCGCCGTGCCCTGAATCTGGTCTGGGCCGGGCTCGCCCTCTGCGGTGTCTTCTTGCTGGGGGGCGGGGGTGGGTTTGATGGGCTTGATCCTGTCGGTGTCGCGTATGCGCTTGGTGCTGGTGCCATGTGGGCCACTTACATCGTCTTCAGTGCCCGTACCGGGCGCCGCTTCCCGCAGGCCGACGGGCTCGCCCTCGCGATGGTCGTCGCTGCTCTCCTCTTCCTGCCGCTCGGGCTTGTCGAGTCCGGGGAGAAGCTCGTCCGGCCCGAGGTGCTCGGGCTCGGTGCTGCCGTCGCCGTGATGTCCTCCGTGCTGCCGTACACGCTCGAACTGATCGCCCTGCGCAGGCTGCCCGCCTCCACCTTCGCGATCATGATGAGCCTGGAGCCCGCCATCGCCGCCGTCGCCGGGTTCCTCGTGCTTAATCAGGCTCTGTCCGTGAATGAGGCTCTGGCTATTTCGTTGGTCATCGCCGCCAGCATGGGCGCCGTTCGGACCCAGATCGGGCGTGGTCGGGCCCGTAAGCCCGGCGACGTCGTCGCGTCGGGGGCCACCCCGGATGCCGTGCTGGCTCCTGCGGAGAGCACGGAGAGCGCGGAGAGCGCGGAGGAGTCGGTACCGGAGACGTCCGGAAAGTAATGCAAGCACGCTTGCTTGTTTCTCCGGGCGCTGCCATGCTCCGGGGCACTTCCCCAAGCTCTCAACTTCGTTCGAGCAGGGGAGACCCTGTTCGTGCCCCGAGGGGAGCGCTCCGTGTCCGAAGCTGTGCCCGTACTCGACGATCTGCGCCGTGAGAGCGAGGAACTCGACCAGCTGGTAGGGGGAGTGAGTGGCGAGGGGTGGGTGCTGCCCACCCCTGCCGAAGGGTGGACCGTCGCCCATCAGATTGCCCATCTCTCCTGGACCGACCGTGCCGCGCTGACCGCCATCACCGATGGTGAGGCCTTCGGGCGGCTGGTCGAAGAGGCCCTCGCTGCTCCCGATTCGTTTGTCGACGACGGGGCGGATGAAGGGGCCGGGCTGCCCCCCGACGAGTTGCTCGCGCGGTGGCGTGGAGGGCGCGACGCCCTGCTGAAGGCCTTGACCGCCGCCCCGCGCGGCACCCGGTTTCCCTGGTACGGGCCGCCCATGTCCGCCACCTCCATGGCGACCGCCCGCCTTATGGAGACCTGGGCCCACGGCCAGGACGTCGCCGACGCGCTGGGTGTCGTGCGGGTGCCGACGGACCGGTTGCGGCATGTGGCTCATATCGGGGTGCGGGCCCGGGACTTCGCCTTCGGGGTGCGGGGGCTGAGTGCGCCGGATGACGCGTTTCGGGTTGAACTGTGGCTGCCCTCCGGTGAGTTGTGGGTCAGTGGTCCCGAAGATGCTGGTCAGCGGGTTACCGGGCCCGCCCTCGACTTCTGCCTCCTCGTCACGCAGCGCGCGCACCGGGACGATCTCGCCGTGCGTGCGGAAGGTGCTGATGCCGAGCGGTGGCTGGACATCGCGCAGGCCTTCGCGGGGCCGCCTGGGCCCGGGCGGCCCGCCAAGGAGGGTGGGCGGTGACCGGGCCGCTGCGGATCGGCAACGCCTCCGGGTTCTACGGCGACCGCTTCGACGCCATGCGCGACATGCTCACCGGCGGCCCCCTCGACGTCCTCACCGGCGACTATCTCGCCGAGCTGACCATGCTGATCCTCGGGCGCGACCGGCTCAAGGATCCCGTACGCGGGTACGCGAAGACCTTCCTGCGGCAGCTGGAGGAGTGCCTGGGGCTTGCCCAGGAGCGGGGCGTCAAGATCGTCGCCAATGCCGGTGGGCTGAATCCTGGTGGACTTGCCGATGCCGTACGGGAGTTGGCCGGGCGACTTGGGGTGGTGGGGGTGCGGGTCGCGCATGTGGAGGGGGATGATCTGGGGTCCCGCTTTCCGGACGCCCTCACCGCCAACGCCTATCTCGGCGGCGCCGGTATCGCCGCCTGCCTGCGTGGTGGCGCCGACATCGTCGTCACCGGGCGCGTGACCGACGCCGCTCTCGTCACCGGGCCCGCCGCCGCGCACTTCGGGTGGGGAGAGGCGGACGGTGACCTCGACCGGCTCGCCGGTGCCGTCGTCGCCGGGCACATCCTCGAATGCGGGACGCAGGCCACCGGCGGCAACTACGCCTTCTTTGGTGAGCGTTCGGGGCGGGAACTGCTCCGGCCCGGCTTTCCGGTCGCCGAGATCCATGAGGACGGGTCAAGCGTCATCACCAAGCACGACGGCACGGGCGGTTTCGTCGATGTCGGCACGGTCACCGCGCAGCTGCTGTACGAGACCTCCGGCGCCCGGTATGCAGGGCCCGACGTCACCGCCCGGCTCGACACGGTCACCCTCACTCAGGAGGGGTCCGACCGGGTACGCGTCTCCGGGGTGCGCGGAGAGGCCCCGCCGCCGGATCTGAAGGTCGGGCTCAACCGGCTCGGCGGCTTCCGTAATGAAGTCGTCTTCGTCCTCACCGGGCTTGAGGTGGAAGCCAAGGCCGAGCTTGTGCGTGCCCAGGTCGAGGATGCCTTCGGGCGAAATAAGTCCCGGCCGCAGGACGTGCGGTGGGAGCTTGCCCGTACCGATCGGCCGGATGCCCTGAGCGAAGAGACCGCCTCCGCTCTGTTGCGGCTCGTCGTGCGCGATCCGCAGCAGGACCCCGTCGGCCGCGCTCTGAGCGGTGCCGCGATCGAGCTGGCCCTCGGCAGCTACCCCGGATTCCACGTCACGGCGCCCCCGGGCAAGGGCGCGCCCTACGGAGTCTTCGAGGCCGCGTACGTCGAGCGCGGCACCGTCGATCACGTGGCCGTTCTGCCGGGAGGTGAGCGGCGTTCCCTTGAGGCGTGCGGCGGCAGTCTCGTACTCGAAGACCTCGGCCGGCCGACCCTGCCCGCGCCCCTCCCGGGCGGCCCCACCCGCCGCGCGCCCCTCGGCCTCGTCGCCGGGGCCCGCAGCGGTGACAAGGGTGGGGACGCGAACGTCGGCGTGTGGGTGCGTACGGACGACGCCTGGCGGTGGCTCGTCCATGAGCTGACCGTCGAGCGGTTCCGTGAACTCATCCCGGAAGCCGATGAGTTGACCGTCGTACGGCATGTTCTGCCGAATCTGCGGGCGCTGAACTTCGTCGTGGTGGGGATCCTCGGCGCGGGCGTCGCGTCCCAGGCCCGCTTCGATCCGCAGGCCAAGGGCCTCGGCGAGTGGCTGCGCGCCCGCCACCTCGACATCCCGGTCGCGCTGCTCGAAGCGACCGCACCCATTGAACCGACGGAGGTACACCCGTGACCGTCCTCGCGTCCGCGCTCGACCCCGCGAGCGCCGAGTACGCCGAGCACCGCGAGGCCATGCTGGCCAAGCTCACCGAGCTCGACGCCGAGCAGGCCAAGGCCCTTGAGGGCGGGGGCGAGAAGTACGTCGCCCGGCACCGCAAGCGCGGCAAGCTGCTTGCCCGCGAACGGATCGAGCTGCTCCTCGACCCCGACACGCCCTTCCTCGAACTGTCGCCGCTCGCCGCCTGGGGGAGCGACTATCCCGTCGGCGCCTCGATGGTCACCGGCATCGGTGTTGTCGAGGGCGTGGAGTGCCTGATCACCGCCAACGACCCGACCGTGAGGGGCGGGGCCAGTAATCCTTGGACCCTGAAGAAGGCCTTCCGGGCGCACGAGATCGGGCACGCCAACCGACTGCCGTCCATCCATCTCGTGGAATCGGGGGGCGCCGATCTCCCGTCTCAGAAGGAGATCTTCATTCCGGGCGGTGCGCTCTTCAAGCACCTCACCCAGTCGTCGGCCGCCGGTATCCCGACCGTCGCCGTCGTCTTCGGCAACTCGACGGCGGGTGGCGCCTACGTACCCGGCATGAGCGACCACGTGATCATGGTCAAGGAGCGCGCCAAGGTCTTCCTCGGCGGTCCGCCCCTGGTGAAGATGGCCACCGGCGAGGAGAGCGACGACGAGTCGCTCGGCGGCGCCGAGATGCACGCCCGTACCTCCGGCCTCGCGGACTACCTCGCCGAGGACGAGCGCGACGCGCTCAGGCAGACGCGGAGGGTGGTCAAGCGGCTCAACTGGCAGAAGGCGTACGCCGATCCGGTCGGTTTCGTCGATCCTCCCAAGTACGACCCGGACGAGCTGCTCGGCATCGTGCCCGGCGATCTCAAGGTGCCCTTCGACCCGCGCGAGGTCATCGCCCGCATCGTCGACGGCTCCGACTTCGACGAGTTCAAGCCGCTGTACGGGGCGAGCCTCACGACAGGGTGGGCCTCGCTGCACGGCTATCCCGTCGGGATCCTGGCCAACGCGCAGGGCGTGCTCTTCAGCGAGGAGTCGCAGAAGGCCGCCCAGTTCATCCAGTTGGCCAACCAGCGGGACATCCCGCTGCTCTTCCTGCACAACACCACCGGCTACATGGTCGGCAAGGAGTACGAGCAGGGCGGCATCATCAAGCACGGCGCGATGATGATCAACGCCGTGTCGAACTCGCGCGTGCCGCATCTCAGCGTGCTGATGGGGGCCTCGTACGGTGCCGGGCACTACGGCATGTGCGGGCGCGCCTTCGACCCGCGCTTCCTCTTCGCCTGGCCGAGCTCCAAGTCCGCCGTCATGGGGCCGCAGCAGCTGGCGGGCGTCCTTTCGATCGTGGCCAGGGCATCCGCCGCCGCCAAGGGGCAGCCCTACGACGATGACGCCGACGCGGGCCTGCGCGCCATGGTGGAGCAGCAGATCGAGTCGGAGTCGCTGCCGATGTTCCTTTCAGGGCGGCTCTACGACGACGGGGTCATCGACCCCCGCGACACCCGCACGGTCCTCGGCCTGTGTCTGTCCGCGATCCACACCGCCCCCTACGAGGGCGCGCGCGGTGGCTTCGGCGTCTTTCGGATGTGAGGAACTCACCATGATCAACGCCATACTCGTCGCCAACCGCGGCGAGATCGCCTGCCGCGTCTTCCGCACCTGCCGCGATCTGGGCATCGCCACCGTGGCCGTGTATTCCGACGCCGACGCGGACGCCCTGCACGTCCGTGAGGCCGACTCCGCCGTACGCCTGCCTGGCGCGGCGCCCGCCGACACGTATCTGCGCGGCGAACTCATCGTGAAGGCCGCGCAGGCCGCCGGGGCGGACGCCGTCCACCCCGGCTACGGCTTCCTCTCCGAGAACGCGGACTTCGCGCGCGCCGTCATCGACGCCGGGCTCGTGTGGATCGGGCCGCCGCCCGATGCGATCGAATCCATGGCCTCCAAGACGCGCGCCAAGGAGCTCATGGGTATTGCGCCGATGGGTCTGGAGGATGTCTCGGAGGGTGATCTGCCGGTTCTGGTGAAAGCGGCTGCCGGTGGTGGCGGGCGCGGCATGCGGGTGGTTCGGGAACTCCGCGCTTTGAAGGGCGAGTTGGTGGCCGCCCGTGCGGAGGCGGCCAGTGCCTTCGGGGACGGCGAGGTCTTCGTCGAGCCCTATCTGGAGGGCGGCCGGCACGTCGAGGTGCAGATCATGGCCGACGCGTACGACACCGTGTGGGCGCTCGGGACGCGGGACTGCACGCTCCAGCGCAGACATCAGAAGGTCGTCGAGGAGTCCCCGGCGCCTGGCCTCGCCGCCGGGCTCGTCGATGAGCTGCACGCGCAGGCCGTGCGCGCGGCGCGCGTGACCGGGTATCGCGGGGCGGGCACGGTGGAGTTCCTGGTCGCGGGCGACCGGGCGCACTTCCTGGAGATGAACACCCGGCTCCAGGTGGAACACCCGGTGACCGAGGCCGTGTTCGACATCGACCTCGTGGCCCTGCAGATTCAGGTCGCGGAGGGCGCACGGCTCGCGGAAGAGCCGCCTCCCGCTCGCGGGCACGCCGTCGAGGCCCGCCTCTACGCCGAGGACCCGGGCGCGCAGTGGGCCCCGCAGACCGGCACCCTGCACCGGCTCTCCGTGCCGGGAGTGCGGCTCGACACGGGGTACGTGGACGGCGACACGATCGGCGTGCACTACGACCCGATGCTGGCCAAGGCCATCGCGTACGCCCCCACCCGTGCGCAGGCCCTGCGCGCGCTCGCGGGATCCCTTGAGCGTGCCGCCGTCCACGGACCCGTCACCAACAGGGAGTTGCTCGTACGATCCCTGCGGCACCCGGAGTTCGTCGAGGCCCGCATGGACACGGGCTTCTACGACCGGCACCTCGCCGAACTCGCGGCCCCCGCACCCGACCCGCACGCCCCGCTGGCCGCCGCGCTCGCCGACGCGCACGGGCGCTCGCGGTTCGGCGGCTGGCGCAATCTCGCGTCGCAGCCGCAGGCCAAGCTCTTCCGGAGCGAGCCGGACGGCGTCGAGCACGAGGTCCGCTACCGGCACACGCGGGAGGGGCTGAGCGCGGAAGGCGTGCGGGTGCTCTCCGTGTCCGGTGAGCTCGTCGTACTCGAAGTCGACGGTGTGCGGCGGCAGTTCCCCGTCCAGCGGTACGGCGGTGATCGCGTGTACGTCGGCAACACCGCCCTCACCTCGCTCCCGCTGCTCCCCGAACCCACCGTCCGGCAGGAGCCGGGGTCCCTGCTCGCCCCGATGCCCGGCACCGTCGTGCGCCTGGCCGACGGGCTCGCGGAGGGGGCGCGGGTCACCGCCGGGCAGCCCCTCATCTGGCTGGAGGCCATGAAGATGGAGCACCGCATCTCCGCTCCCGCCTCCGGCACGCTCACCGCCCTGCATGCCGAGCCCGGCCGCCAGGTCGAGGTCGGCGCGCTGCTCGCAGTCGTAGACGTCGCAGAAGACGTACAGGTCGCAGATGTCGTACAGGAGGAGCAATCCGTATGAGCACCGTCCTCGAAACCGAAGAGCACCAGGCCCTGCGCGCGGCCGTCGCCGCACTCGGCAAGCGCTACGGCCGCGACTACGTCACCCGCGTCGTACGCGACGGGGCCCACCCCGACGAGCTGTGGGCCGACGCCGCCAAGCTCGGCTACCTGGGCGTGAACCTGCCCGAGGAGTACGGCGGCGGAGGCGGTGGCATAGCCGAACTGTCCATCGTTCTGGAGGAGTTGGGTGCGGCGGGTTGTCCGCTCCTGATGATGGTCGTCTCGCCCGCGATCTGCGGGACCGTCATCGCCCGCTTCGGCACCGATGAGCAGAAGCAGGCCTGGCTGCCCGGCCTCGCCGACGGCACCCGCACCATGGCGTTCGGCATCACCGAGCCCGACGCGGGCTCCAACTCCCACCGGATCACGACGACCGCGCGCAAGGACAGCGCGAGCGGCGACTGGCTCCTGACCGGCCGCAAGGTGTTCATATCGGGCGTCGACATCGCCGACGCGACGCTGATCGTGGGCCGTACGGAAGATGCCAGGACCGGCAATCTGAAGCCCTGCCTCTTCATCGTCCCGCGCGACACCGAGGGCTTCCAGCGGCGGCAGATCGAGATGGAACTCCAGGCGCCGGAGAAGCAGTTCGAGCTGACCCTCGATGACGTACGGCTGCCCGCCGACGCGCTGGTGGGTGACGAGGACGCGGGCCTTCTCCAGCTCTTCGCCGGGCTCAACCCCGAGCGGATCATGACGGCGGCGTTCTCGCTCGGCATGGCGCGCTACGCGCTCTCCCGGGCCGTCGGATACGCCAAGGAACGCAGCGTGTGGAAGAGCCCGATCGGCGCCCACCAGGCGATCGCGCACCCCCTCGCGCAGTCCCACATCGATATCGAACTCGCCCGCCTCATGATGCAGAAAGCCGCCAGGCTCTACGACGAGGGCGACGACATGGGTGCGGGTGAGGCCGCCAACATGGCCAAGCTCGCCGCCGCCGACGCGTGCGTGAAGACCGTCGACCAGTCGGTGCACACGCTGGGCGGCAACGGCCTGACGAAGGAGTTCGGTCTCGCCTCGCTGATCGTGGCGTCGCGGGTGGCACGGATTGCCCCCGTGAGCCGGGAAATGATCCTCAACTACGTGTCCCACCAGACGCTGGGTCTGCCCAAGTCGTACTGAGCCCCCGTCCTCTTCTTTCAACTGCTGGAGATTCCATGGGACTTGTGTACGCGCCCCCGGAGCGCGGCATCGTCACGCTCATCCTGGACCACCCCGCCAACCGCAACGCGCTCTCGGCGGGGCTCCTGCAAGGGCTCACGGAGATGCTCGACGACTGCGGCAAGGACCCCGACGTACGCGCGATCGTCCTCACGCACACCGGCTCGACGTTCTGCTCCGGCGCCGATCTGCGGGAGCCGCCGGACCCGGCCGTCTTCGTGGCGCTGCTCCGGCAGATCGTGGAGCTGCCGAAGCCGGTGGTGGCGCGGGTGGACGGGCATGTGCGGGCGGGCGGGCTCGGTCTTCTCGGTGTGTGCGACATGGCCGTCGCGGGGCCCGGGGCGTCGTTCGCGCTGACGGAGGTACGGATCGGCGTTGCGCCCGCGGTCATCTCCATGCCGCTGCTCGCCAGGATCGACCCGAGCGCGGCGGCACGCTACTTCCTCACCGGGGAGCGTTTCGGTGGGGCGGAGGCGGCGCGGATCGGTCTGGTGACGGTGGCCGGGGACGACGTGGACGCGGAGCTGCAGCCTCTCCTCGACGGGCTGCGGAAGGCGGCGCCGCAAGCCCTGGCCGAGACGAAGAAGCTGCTCACGGCTAGGGTGCTCGACGCATTCGACCACCACACGGACTCCCTCATCGCCCTGTCCGCGCGGCTCTTCGCATCGGCGGAGGCGCGGGAAGGGATGGGGGCGTTCCTTGAACGACGGGAGTGCCCATGGGCGCTGTGACCGCGGCTGATGGTGCCGATCGGGCCGACCGTGCCGATCGCTCGCCGAAGCAGGACCGCAGCCGCGCGACGCGCCAGCGGCTCCTGGAGGCCGCGGTGGCGTGCCTCGCCGAGAGCGGCTGGGCGGGGTCCACGGTCTCCGTGGTCGCCGAGCGGGCGGGGGTTTCACGCGGGGCGGCCCAGCACCACTTCCCCACGCGGGAGGACCTCTTCACGGCGGCGGTGGAGTACGTCGCCGAGCAGCGGTCCACCGCGCTGCGGGCGCTTCCGGCGCAGGACAGGGCGTCGGTGGTCGCCGCCCTGGTCGACCTCTACACCGGGCCGCTCTTCCGGGCGGCGCTGCATCTGTGGGTGGCGGCGTCCAACGAGCCTCAACTCGGGTCCCGGGTGACGGAGCTGGAGGCGCGGGTAGGGCGTGAGACGCACCGGATCGCGGTGCGGCTCCTCGACGCCGACGAGTCGCGGCCGGGGGTGCGGGAGACGGTCCAGGGGCTCCTGGACATGGCGCGTGGCCTCGGCCTCGCGAACCTGCTGACGGATGACGGGGCGCGCAGGGAGCGTGTGGTGGGGGAGTGGGCGAGGCTGGTGGAGGGGGCGCTGGGGTGAGCTCGCCCCAGCGCCTGATCACTCATCTGGTGTGCGGCTCGCCCCGGGCTTCGTGTGGAGGATCTCGCGGGCCTGTTCCGCGGCGCGGGCGGTGCTCTCGCTGACGAAGTCGAGGTAGCGGGCGATGTTCTCCAGGCGGGTGGCGGCCGGGGTGTCGCGCCCGAGGACGGCGACGCCCTGCCGTGTGGTCTCGACGATCTGGACGAGGGCACGGGCACTGGCCATCATCGACTGGTGCCAGACCTCGTCGTCGACCACATAGCGCTCACGGCGGCGTTCGTCGCGTTCACGGCGGACGAGGTCCTGACCCTCCAGGAACGCGATCGCCTTGGAGATGGACGCAGGGCTGACCTGTAGATGCCGGGCGAGTTCGGACGCGGTGACGCTGCCCGAGTCCGTGGTGTAGAGGCAGGCAAGGACCCGGGACATCATCTTGGCCAGGCCCGACTGCATGAAGACGGTGGTCAGCGTCTCCTCGTACTCGCGCACGGCCTCCGGATCGCGTCCGTGGACCTGCGGCGGCGCCTCGGCCCCCCGCGGTGCGGCCTGCCTGCGCTGGTGGGTGCGGCGTTCCGTGGCGCGATGGGCCAGGTCGGCGCGGTAGCCGCCGGGGCCGCCGTTGCGCATCACCTCGCGCGTGATCGTCGAGGTCGGACGGTCGAGACGCCTGGCGATCTCCGCGTAGGCGAGGCCGTCGGCAAGCCCCAGCGCGATCTGCTGACGTTCCTGCTGGGTGAGTCTGCCTCCCGGCATCGCGGTCTCCTTCGCTCTCTTTTGTGCCGCCAGCATAGCGTTCACTCTCATTGCATTGCAACGATCATGTGTCTCGCGTTGCATTCCGTGCAGCAGTATTGCAACGAAATACTTACTCTGACCTGCAGTGATGCCAATCCCTCGCAACGAAGTAATTGAGAGAACCGCGAACGCAACGTAGCGTTCACGACATCAGAAAGAGCGAAGCGCACGAAGAACACGAAGAACGCGACGAACACAAGGAGCACACCATGCAGAAGTTCGACACCACCGCCCCGGTCACCGCCGTCCTGGACATCCCCGCCGGGCGGATCCAGTTCATCGCCGCCGACCGCGCCGACGCCACGGTGGAGGTCCTGCCCGCGAATGCCTCGAAGAGCGGCGACGTGAAGGCCGCCGAGCAGACCGAAGTCACCTACGCCGACGGCGTCCTGCGGATCCAGGTGCCGGAGGGGAAGAACCGGATCCTCGGCAACTCCGGTGCTGTCGAGATCACGGTCCAGCTGCCCGCCGGGTCCCGTGTCGAGGCGAAGTCCGCCGCCGCGGAGTTCCGGGGCGTGGGACGCCTCGGTGACGTCGTCTTCGACGGCGGCTACGGCTCGGTCAAGCTGGATGAGGCCGCGAGCGCCCGCCTCACCGGCCACGACGCCACCATCACGGTCGGCCGTCTGACGGGCGACGGCGAGATCAGCACCCAGCGGGGCGACGTGAACATCACCGAGGCCACCCGCGGCACGCTCACGCTGAGCACCCAGCAGGGCAACATCACGGCCGGCGCCGCCCGCGGAGTGTCCGCCTCTCTGGACGCCGGTACCAGCTACGGCCGGATCAACAACGCGCTGAAGAACAGCGACGGCACGCCCGGCCTGGTCATCAAGGCGACCGTCTCCCAGGGCGACATCAGCGCCCGCAGCCTCTGAACCTCGCAGCTCCGTTCCGAACCCCGCAGCTTTGAAGGAGTTCCCCTCATGACGAACCTGGCCATCGCGGCGCACGGGCTGCGCAAGGCTTACGGCGACAAGACCGTCCTGGACGGCATCGACCTCGCTGTCCCGGAAGGCACGGTCTTCTCGCTGCTCGGCCCGAACGGGGCCGGCAAGACCACCGCCGTCAAGATCCTCTCCACCCTCGTCTCCGCCGACGCCGGTGACCTGCGCGTCGGCGGCCACGACCTGGCCGTCGCCCCGCAGGCGGTGCGGGCCGGGATCGGCGTCACCGGGCAGTTCTCCGCCGTCGACGGCCTGATCACCGGCGAGGAGAACATGCTCCTGATGGCCGACCTGCACCACCTGTCCAAGTCCGAGGGGCGCCGGGTCGCCGCCGAACTCCTTGAACGCTTCGACCTCACCGAGGCCGCCAAGAAACCCGCCTCCACCTACTCCGGCGGCATGAAACGCCGCCTCGACATCGCCATGACCCTGGTCGGCGACCCCCGGATCATCTTCCTCGACGAACCCACCACCGGTCTCGACCCCCGCTCCCGGCACAACATGTGGGGCATCATCCGCGGTCTCGTCTCCGGCGGGGTGACCGTCTTCCTCACCACCCAGTACCTGGAGGAGGCCGACGAACTCGCCGACCGCATCGCCGTACTCAACAACGGCAAGATCGCCGCCGAGGGCACCGCGGAAGAGCTCAAGCGGCTCATCCCCGGCGGGCACGTCCGCCTCCGCTTCACCGACCCGGACGCCTACCAGTCGGCCGCCGCCGCCCTGCACGAGGCCGCCCGCGATGACGAGGCTCTCGCTCTCCAACTCCCCAGCGACGGCACCCAGCGCGAACTGCGCTCCATCCTCGACTGGCTCGACTCCGCCGGCATCGAGGCCGACGAACTCACCGTGCACACCCCCGACCTCGACGACGTGTTCTTCGCCCTGACCGACAACACCCACGTCCCCACCCAGCCGAGCCAGTCCACTGAGCCGAACCAGCCCAAGGAGACCGTCCGATGAGTACCTTCTCCCTCGCCATGCGCGACTCGTCCACGATGCTGCGCCGCAACCTCCTGCACGCCCGGCGCTACCCGTCCCTCACCCTGAACCTGCTGCTCACGCCGGTCATGCTGCTGCTGCTCTTCGTCTACATCTTCGGCGACGTGATGAGCGCGGGCATCAGCGGCGGCGACCGCTCCGACTACATCGCCTACCTGGTGCCCGGCCTCCTGCTCATGACCATCGGCAGCACCACGATCGGCACCGCGGTCTCCGTCTCCACCGACATGACCGAGGGCATCATCGCCCGCTTCCGTACGATGGCCATCCACCGCGGCTCCGTACTCATCGGGCACGTCGTCGGCAGCGTCCTGCAGTGCATCGCCAGCGTGATCCTCATGGGCGCCGTCGCCTTGGCCATCGGCTTCCGCTCCACCGACGCCACCGCCTTGGAGTGGCTCGCGGCCTTCGGACTGCTCACGCTCTTCGCCCTGGCGCTCACCTGGATCGCCGTCGGGATGGGCATGGTCAGCCCGAACGCCGAGGCCGCGGGCAACAACGCGATGCCGCTGATCTTCCTCCCGCTCATCTCCAGCGCCTTCGTCCCCATCGACGCCATGCCGGGCTGGTTCCAGCCGATCGCCGAGTACCAGCCCTTCACCCCGGCCATCGAGACCCTGCGCGGCCTGCTCCTCGGCAGCGAGATCGGCAACAACGGCTGGATCGCCATCGCCTGGTGCGTCGGTCTCGCGGTGCTCGGCTACTTCTGGTCGGCCTCGAAGTTCAACGGCGACGCGAAGTAGCCGCCGTGACCGCGCGGGCGGCCCCTCCCGCAACTCGCCCCACACCAAGGCGGCGTACACCGACACCACGTCGGAGTACGCCGCCTCGTTCGTACGCCTGCTGCTGCGTACGGCTGCCTGTTGCTGCTAGCGCGCGATGTCCCCGAACCCCTCGACCTCCCGAGGATCCCGCGCCGCAGGGCCCATGTACCGGGCCGAGGGGCGGACGAGGCGGCCCGTCCGCTTCTGCTCAAGGATGTGCGCCGACCAACCTGCGGTCCGTGCGCACGTGAACATGGACGTGAACATGTGCGCAGGCACCTCGGCGAAGTCCAGGACGATCGCGGCCCAGAACTCGACGTTCGTCGCCAGGATCCGGTCGGGGCGCCGGGCGTGCAGCTCGTCCAGGGCGGCCTTCTCAAGGGCCTCCGCCACCTCGAAGCGGGGAGCGCTCAGCTCACGCGCCGTACGGCGCAG
The DNA here is from genome assembly GCF_042795295.1 of Streptomyces sp. NPDC056486. Lineage (NCBI taxonomy): Bacteria > Bacillati > Actinomycetota > Actinomycetes > Kitasatosporales > Streptomycetaceae > Streptomyces > Streptomyces sp. NPDC056486. The sequence continues at coordinate 5,178 of NZ_JBHTSF010000138.1, read as the reverse complement.
GACCCGCGCGCGGGGATCCTCGGCCCGGTACACCCGGTGGCCGAAGCCCATCAGGCGCTCGCCCTTGTCAAGCGCCTGCTTGACGTACGCGACCGCGTCCCCGGTCCGCTCGATCTCCTCGATCATGCCGAGCACACGGGACGGCGCCCCGCCGTGCAGCGGCCCGGACATGGCGCCCACCGCGCCCGAGAGCGCCGCGGCCACGTCCGCGCCCGTCGACGCGATGACGCGGGCCGTGAACGTGGAGGCGTTCATGCCGTGCTCGGCGGCCGAGGTCCAGTAAGCGTCGACGGCTTTGACGTGCTTGGGGTCGGGCTCGCCGCGCCAGCGCTTCATGAAGCGCTCGACGACCGTGTCGGCCTTGTCGATCTCGCGCTGCGGCACCATCGGCAGGCCCTGGCCGCGCGCGGACTGGGCGACGTACGAGAGTGCCATGACGGCGGCCCGCGCGAGGTCGTCGCGCGCTTCCCGCTCGCTGATGTCCAGGAGCGGCTTCAGGCCCCACACGGGGGCGAGCATCGCGAGCGCGGACTGGACGTCGACGCGGATGTCACCGGAGTGCACCGGGATCGGGAACGGCTCGGCGGGCGGCAGGCCGGGGTTGAAGGCGCCGTCGACGAGCAGGCCCCAGACGTTGCCGAAGGAGACGTGGCCGACCAGATCCTCGATGTCGACGCCGCGATAGCGAAGCGCGCCGCCTTCCTTATCCGGTTCGGCGATCTCCGTCTCGAACGCGATGACTCCCTCAAGTCCGGGTACGAAGTCGGACATCAGGCGGCTCCTCGTGATGTGTACGACAGATGGTGGTGACAGACAGCTCATGACCATGTGTCAGAAGTGGGCATTTCCGGTCCGGTTCCGCGGTCTGCCGGTGCATCGGTGGCTACCGGTTTTCGACTCGCGGTCCGGGTCGGTCACCCCGGTCATGCCCCGTGCGGCTGGTGGTCACCCAACCGGTACGGAAGCCGCACGATATCCCTTGGTGCCACCCTTGGCGATGGTGTGCGGCACTCAGTGCCACACGTCACCCCCCTATGGTGTGGACGGCCCGTCGGCCGACCCTTCGTATACGGCAAGATGACCGCGTGACCGATCGAGCCGCCGCTTCTGCATCAGCCTCATCATCTGCCGCTGCCGCCCCTCCCGCGTCCGACCTCGCCGCCATACGGGCCCACTACGGAGCCGACGGACTCGTCGAGGCGGAGCTGCCCGCCACGCCCGTCGAGCTGTTCGGGCTCTGGTTCACGCAGACACTCGCCGCGGCCGACGCGGGCGTGCTCCACGAGCCGAACGCCATGGTCGTCTCGACGGCGGACACCGCGGGCCGCCCCAGCTCACGCACGGTCCTGTTGAAGGGCTACGACGAGCGCGGCTTCGTCTTCTTCACCAACTACGAGTCCCGCAAGGCCCGCGAACTGGCCGTGAACCCGAACATCGCGCTGCTCTTCCCGTGGCATCCGATGGCACGCCAGGTCATCGTCACGGGCACGGCGGAGCGCGTCGCCCGCGAGGAGACGGTGGCGTACTTCCGCACCCGCCCGCACGGCTCCCAGCTCGGCGCCTGGGCCAGCGCCCAGTCCTCGGTCATCGCCACGCGCGAAGAACTCGACCGCGCGTACGCCGACTTGGCGGAGCGTTACCCGGAGGGCGAGCAGGTGCCCGCGCCCTCGCACTGGGGCGGCTTCCGCGTCGAGCCGCAGAGCGTGGAGTTCTGGCAGGGCAGGGCGAACCGTCTGCATGACCGCCTGCGCTACGAACGCTCAGGCCGGGGCGCCACCGCCGCCTGGACGGTGGACCGCCTCAGCCCGTGAGTCGCAGGGCCCCGTGAGTCGCCGGGGCTCCGTGAGCGCCGGGCCCCGCCCCGTCACCCCGTCAGAACCCCGTCCAGGAACGGCTGGATCGCCTCGCGCCAGGCCTCCGGCTGGTCGTAGTGCACCAGGTGACCGGCGTCGGCCACTTCCGCGTACGCCCCACGGGGCAGCACGCGGACCATTTCCTGCGCCTCGGCACGGCCCAGCTCGCCGTCGAGGCCGCGGACGACCAGGGCGGGGCACTGGACCTGGGTCAGATACTCCCAGTGGGCGTCGTACACCCAGGTCTCGCGGGACTTCAGCATCTGGTCGCGGTCGAAGACGGGGCGCCAGCCGTCCGGGCCCTCGGTCATCACCTCGGCGAAGAACTCGCCGCGTGAGGGGTTCGTCCGCTCCACCCACGGATCGTCCTCGCCGAACCACTTCCGTACGTCGGCGAGTGTCGCGAAGGGCACGGGCCAGGCCTTGAACCAGTCCTCCCACTCGCGCTGCGACGCGGCGCCGAGGGCGGAGGCCCGCATGTCGGTGATGATCAGGGCGCGGACGAGATCGGGGCGCTTCGCGGCGAGCTGCCATGCGGTGAGCGCGCCCATGGAGTGGCCGATGAGGACGGCGGGGGCGAGACCGAGCTGGATGAGCGCGGCCTCGGCGTCGGCCACGTAGGCCTCGCGGGTGAAGGGGCCCTCGGGGGGCTTGTCGCTCTGTCCGTGCGCGCGCTGGTCGAGTGCGACCGCGCGATGCCGCTCGGAGAGCCAGCGGGCGGTGCCCGCCCAGTGGGATGCACGGCCCATCAGGCCGTGCAGTAACAGGACGCCTCCGGGCGGCCCGTCGGTCTCCCTGGACTTGGGAGGATCAGCGAACTCCCAGGCGGCAAGGCGAACGCCGCCCGCGCCTGTCACGTCAATGCGCCGCACCATGGTTCCTGGCACCCCCCTTGAATCCTCTCGGGCTGAACGCCTGGCTGAACGCCTGGTTCTGTCACGCACCCCCGCACGCTATCGAACTCTTTTTCGAAACCGGCCAGATCGCCGGCAACACCCCTCGTTCGAGTGACCACCCTCAAGGATTGACTGCCGCCGCCGAGGGGAGATCTTCATCGGGAGGCGGGCCGCTAGGGGAAAACGGTCCGAGGGGGATGACCCTGGGAGCTCGGGGCTCCGGGTCACGACAGGGGAGGACAGGCCCCGGCGCTCAAGGGCGCCGGGGCCCTCTGCGTGCTCAGGGCGCGGCGAGGCGCACGGCTCGCGTACGCGCTCCCGCTCACCAGATGGGCACATCCTCCTGCCCCCTCCCACAGTCGTGGCGGCCGGTTCCGCGCCGACACGACAAGAGCCCTTTGGTCATATGCCTCACGCGACAGCCTCGCACGCAAAACGTCCGGGCGCTGCGATTCCGCACACTGAATCTTGGACCCCATACAATCCTGGAGTCTTCACAACTGCCCAACCGTTACCGCTAGTTGACGCTAACCCCCGGTAACGGGAGTCGGATCCCGCCATCGCCCGACGCCGTGGACCCCATCGCCCGGTCACGAGGGCCTCGACGTGACCTCAGCGTGTCCTCGGCGTGACTTCGGCGTGGCCTCAGCGCTTGGCGACGAAGACGTGCGACGCGACCTCCGCGTCCAGCTCCGCGGCCTCACCGCTGCTGCCCACGAGCACCCCGCCCGCGGACTCCGTCACGCTCACCACGGAGCCGGGCTGCACACCCGCGCGCCGCAGCGTGTACATGAGCTGCGCGTCCGTCTGGATGGGCTCGCCGATGCGGCGCACCACGACGGTCTTGCCCTCCGTGCCGGGGTCGAGGTCGACCAGGGACACCATGCCCTCGTCGAGGAACGGGTCGGCCACGTCCTTCTCGCCGAGCTCTTCCAGGCCCGGGATCGGGTTGCCGTACGGAGACTCGGTGGGGTGGCGCAGGAGCTCCAGGACACGGCGCTCCACCGCCTCGCTCATCACGTGTTCCCAGCGACACGCCTCCGCGTGGACCTGCTCCCACTCCAGGCCGATCACGTCGACGAGCAGGCACTCCGCCAGGCGGTGCTTGCGCATCACGCGGGTGGCGAGCCTGCGGCCCTCCTCCGTCAGCTCCAGGTGGCGGTCGCTCGCGACCGCCACCAGACCGTCGCGCTCCATGCGCGCGACCGTCTGGCTCACCGTCGGCCCGCTCTGGTCGAGACGCTCGGCGATCCGGGCGCGCATGGGGACCACACCTTCCTCCTCCAGCTCGAGGATGGTGCGCAAATACATCTCAGTGGTGTCAATAAGCCCCGACATGGGTGCCCCTCAGATCTCGCTCGTGCGGCCGGCCCTGCTACCAAGTCTGACGCATACCGCTGACAACCGGGTCGCGCCAGGGGAAAACCCGGTCCAGGCGGCCTTGACGGGGTGCTCAGGCCGTATTGACAGGGCACTGGTCCAGACCGCAACGTGAGCCGCGGCACACGGGAAACACGTGCAGAACATACGTACAAAACATACGTACTACGTACCCGGAAAGGTTCATCGACGCATGGGCTCGAAGAGCGAGAGCAAGCTGGCCGGTCAGTACATCGACGCCGCGATCGGCCTGCTCGGGCGGGTGCGCGACGAGGAGGGCGGGAACGTCGACGCGGCGGGCACGCTCATCGCCGACGCGGTCGAGGCCGACGGCAGGCTCTTCGCCTTCGGAGCAGGGCACTCCTCGCTGGCCGCCCAGGACGTCGTCTACCGCGCCGGCGGCCTCGCCCTGATGAACCTCCTCGCCGTCCCCGGTGTCGTCGGGGTCGACGTCATGCCCGCCACGCTCGGCTCCGCCCTGGAGCGGGTGGACGGGCTCGCCGGCGCCGTCCTCGACTCCTCGCCGGCCCGCTCCGGCGACGTACTCGTGATCATCTCGCTCTCCGGGCGGAACTCGCTGCCCGTGGAGATGGCGATGAACGCCCGCGCGCTCGGCCTGAAGGTCATCGGGGTGACGTCGGTGGTGTACGCGACGGAGACGAAGTCGCGGCACGTGACCGGCACCTTCCTCAAGGACCACTGCGACGTAGTGATCGACTCCAAGATCGCGCTCGGCGACGGGGAGCTCAGCCTCGACACGGTCGACGCGCCCTTCGGGCCCGCGTCCAGCGTCGTCGCGAACGCGATCATGCAGGCGATGATGGCGACCGCCGTCGAGCGGCTCGCCGCGCGGGGCGTCGAGCCGCCGCTGCTCCGGTCGGCGAACGTGGACGGCGGGCACGAGTGGAACGGACGCGTCTTCGCCGAGTACGGCGACCGGATCTACTACCGCCGCTGAGACCTCTGGGGCTCTTGTACGTCCGTGGGGAAGGGCACCCGCACGCTGAGCCCTCCCCCCTCCTCGTTCGCCTCCGCGATCGCCCGTGTGC
>NZ_JBHTSF010000137.1:0-23782 GCF_042795295.1 Streptomyces sp. NPDC056486 | reverse complement strand
GTGTGGGGCTATTTGCTACTTGGCCTCGGTGCGGACGTCGGCGCGGAGTTTGGCGGCCAGGCCCGCGACCGTGTCGAGGGAGATGTCCTTGCCGCCGGCGGTGGCGCCCGCGTCGGAGTGCCCGACGGAGGCGACCGTGCTGTGGTCGCCCCAGATGCACATCGGCATCTGGAAGGTGTTGGGGACACCCTCCTCCTGAGAGGCCTTGTCGGGGCCGATGAGGAGCTCGGCTTTCTGACACTTCAGCACGCCGTTGTCGAAGCCGTCCGGGGTGAACTCCTCGGGGCTGCCGATGAGCCTCGCGCTCCCGGGCTCGGTCCTGGACTTCTTCTTCATCTGAGCGAACATGGCGTCCACGACCTTCTCGGGGTCGTCGATCTCGCCGTACACACCGGAGAAGTTGAGGCTCTTCATGCTCGCGCCCGAACCGGAGTTGTACGCGCCGTGGGCGTCCTTGGGGTTGCTGACGCCCTGCTCTTCCAGGTCCTTCAGATCACTCGACGACATACTGCCACCGGCGGCGCCCGAGTTGTCCTGCTTGTACTCGCCACCAAGGACGGCCGTGGGCACCGTCAGCTTGTACGTCTTGCCGTCGTCGGCGACGGATCCGCCGTCCTTGCCCGCCGTGAACCACCACACGCCGGCGCCGACCGCGGCGATCGCGACGACGGCACCGATGACGATCCCGGCCTTCTTGCCGCCACCGCCGCTCGGCGGGGCCTGCCCGTACGGCCCCTGAGGCTGCTGGGGGTAGCCGTAGCCGGGCTGCGGGGGCGGAGGCTGCTGAGGGGCGCCGTAGGGCCCCTGCTGGCCGTAGGGCCCAGGCTGCTGCGGCGGCTGGCCGCCGTACGGGCCCGGTTGGTGGTAACTCATGACGTTGGTCCCCCTCCAGACGCGTTCGGTCACCTCAGAGCTTGACGCGGACTTCCTTGCGGAACTTGGCCGTCGTCGCCGCTGCCTCGTCGAGGTCGGCGCTCTTGCCGGCCATCGCGTTCGCCACGTCCGAGGTGATCGCTATGCCCAGGGTGCTGTTGTCGCCCCAGATGCAGGTCGCCATCGACATCTCGCTCGGGCCCTGGCTGCTGCCGGCGGTCGACGAGGAACCGAGGTCGAGCTTGGCTTCCTGGCACTTCAGGACCGCGCCGTCGAGCCCGGCGGGGCTGTACGACTTGGGGCTGCCGACCAGCTTCATCTCGCCGCCACCGGCGCCGGTGCCGCCCCCCTCGGCGTTCTTCGCCGCCTCGCCGAACATCGCGTCGACGACCTTTTCGGGGTCCGTGATGTCGCCGTAGACGCCGTTGAACTGCAGCACCTTCTGCGACAGGGGGTTGTCCTCGTCCCCCGCCTGGTACTGGGCCGCGACGTCCTTGGCGTTCTTCACGCCCTGCTCCTCGGCCTTCTTGACGTCGTCGGAGCTCATGCCGCTGTCGCTGCCGGTCTCGGTGTTCTTCTTGTACTCGGTGAGGACCGTCGCCGGAGTGATCAGCTTGTGCGGCCCGTCGTCCTTGATGCCGGAGCCGCCGCCCGCCACGGACGAGGAGCCGCCCTTCTTGCCGCCGTTCTCGTCGTCACCGCCCGCGAGGACGAAGTAGCCACCGACGGCGACCGCGACGACCGCGACCACGGCGGCGATGATGATGCCGGTCTTCTTGCCGCCGCCCTGCGGGGGCGGAGGCGGCGGGACCTGCCCGTAGGGGGCCTGCGGCTGCTGCCCGTACGGAGCCTGCGGCTGGCCGTACGGGGCCTGCTGCTGGGGCGCCTGCGGGGGGTAGCCGTAGCCGGGCTGCGGGGCCTGCGGCGGCTGACCGTAGGGGCCGGGCTGCGGCTGCTGCGGCTGCTGCCCTCCTCCGTAAGGTCCGGGCTGCTGGGGCTGCTGGCCGCCGTACGGGCCGGGCTGGTTGTAGCTCATGAGTGGGTTCCCCCGTGAGTGCGCTTATGTGTAGTCGACATCCTGACGGAAGCAGCCCCGGCCAAAGTGGCCGGGGCTGCTGAGCAAGAGGTGACGCCATCAGGACATCGGACGAGAAATCAGGCCTTGACGCGGACTTCCTTGCGGAGCTTCGTCGCCGTGTCGGCGGCGTCGTCCAGCGAGGCGCTCTTGCCGGTCATGGCGCTGCCCATGTCGACCGGGATCACGATGCCGAGGGTGCTGTGGTCGCCCCAGATGCAGACCGGCATGCTGATCTCCTTGGGTCCTGAGCCGCCGCCCTTGACCTTGGTCTCCTGGCACTTGACGACAGCGCCGTCCGCGTCGAAGTTCTTCGGGCTGCCGACCAGTTTGCCCGTGGACGTGGAGGCGTCCTCCTTCTCGGACTCCGTCTTCATCTTGTCGAACATTCCGTCCACGACCTTGGACGGGTCGTCGATCTCGCCGTAGACGCCCATGAACTTGATCATCTTCTGCGCCAGCGGGTTGCTCTTGTCACCCGCCTGGTACTGGGCGTCCACGGGCTTGCCGTTCTTGACGCCGTCCTTCTCGGCCCTCTCCATGTCGCTGTCGTCGAAGCCGCCGCCGGTGCCGGCCTGCTTCTTGTACTCGGAGAGAACCGTCTCCGGCGTGACGAGCTTGTGCACCCCGTCGTCCGCGACGGAGGCGGAACCGCTGTCCTTGCCCGCCGTGAACCACCAGATGCCGCCGCCGATGGCGACGAGCGCGACGACCGCGCCGATGATGAGGCCGGTCTTCTTGCCGCTGCCGCCACCTGCGGGCGGGGGCGGCGGGACCTGCCCGTAGGGACCCTGCTGCTGGCCGTGGTCGTAGGGACCCGGCTGCTGCGGCTGGCTGTAGCCGCCCTGCTGCGGAGGGACGCCCTGCGGGGGCTGCTGGGGATAGCCGTAGCCGGGCTGGGGTGCCTGCGGCTGCTGGCCGTAGGGGCCAGGCTGGCCCGGCTGCTGCCCGTAAGGACCGGGCTGCTGGGGCTGCTGCCCGCCGTACGGGCCAGGCTGGTTGTAGCTCATTGCGTGAGTTCCCCCGTGAGTGCGTTTATGTGATGCCGACATCCTGACCGACGCCGGAGCCCTGTGGGGCATCGGGCCGCAACCGTTACTCAAGAATCCGGTTTCGGGACGGGTCTGTGACACCTCTAAACTGGGCCCGTGACCGAGAATCCTCAGCAGCAGACTCCAGCGCCCATCACCGAACTGCCGACCCAGTACGCGCCGGCCGAGGTAGAGGGGACGCTGTACGAGCGCTGGGTAGAACGCGGCTACTTCTCCGCCGACGCGGCGAGCGAGAAGCCTCCGTACACCGTTGTCATCCCGCCGCCGAACGTCACGGGATCCCTGCACCTGGGCCACGCCTTCGAGCACACGCTCATCGACGCCCTCACCCGCCGCAAGCGCATGCAGGGCTTCGAGACGCTGTGGCAGCCGGGCATGGACCACGCCGGTATCGCCACACAGAACGTCGTGGAGCGCGAGCTCGCCAAGGAGGGCAAGTCCCGCCACGACCTCGGGCGCGAGGAGTTCATCGAGCGCGTCTGGAAGTGGAAGGGCGAGTCCGGCGGGCAGATCTCCGGCCAGATGCGCCGCCTCGGCGACGGCGTCGACTGGGACCGTGAGCGGTTCACGATGGACGAGGGCCTGTCCCAGTCCGTCCAGACCATCTTCAAGAAGCTCTACGACGACGAGCTGATCTACCGCGCCGAGCGCATCATCAACTGGTGCCCGCGCTGTCTGACCGCGATCTCCGACATCGAGGTCGAGTACCAGGACGACGACGGCGAGCTCGTCTCCCTGAAGTACGGCGACGGGGACGAGACCCTCGTCGTCGCCACCACCCGCGCCGAGACGATGCTGGGTGACACCGCCATCGCCGTCCACCCGGACGACGAGCGGTACAAGCACCTCGTCGGCAAGCTGATCAAGCTGCCGCTGACCGACCGCTCGATCCCGGTCGTCGCGGACGAGCACGTCGACCCCGAGTTCGGCACGGGCTGCGTCAAGGTGACCCCGGCGCACGACCCGAACGACTTCGAGATCGGCCAGCGCCACGACCTGCCGAACATCGCGGTCATGGACGAGCACGCCGTGATCACCGTTCCCGGCCCCTTCCAGGGCCTCGACCGGCTCGAAGCCCGCAGCGCCATCGTCGGCGCCCTGCGCGCCGAGGGCCGCATCGTCGCCGAGAAGCGCCCGTACACGCACTCCGTCGGCCACTGCTCACGCTGCAAGACGACCATCGAGCCGCGCCTGTCGATGCAGTGGTGGGTCAAGGTCGGCCCGCTCGCGAAGGCCGCCGGTGACGCGGTCCGCGACGGCAAGGTCGCGATCCACCCGCAGGACATGGAGAAGCGCTACTTCGACTGGGTCGACAACCTCCACGACTGGTGCATCTCGCGCCAGCTCTGGTGGGGCCACCGGATTCCGGTCTGGTACGGGCCGAACGGCGAGGTCGTCTGCGTCGGACCCGACGACGAGGTGCCCACCGGTGAGGGCTGGACCCAGGACTCGGACGTCCTGGACACCTGGTTCTCCTCCGGTCTGTGGCCGTTCTCCACGCTCGGCTGGCCCGAGCAGACCGACAGCCTGGCGAAGTTCTATCCGAACTCCGTCCTGGTCACCGGCTACGACATCCTCTTCTTCTGGGTCGCCCGGATGATGATGTTCGGCCTGTACGCGATGGACGGCACCCCGCCGTTCCACACGATCGTGCTGCACGGCATGGTCCGCGACCAGTTCGGCAAGAAGATGTCGAAGTCCTTCGGCAACGCGGTCAACCCGCTCGACTGGATGGACAAGTACGGCTCGGACGCCGTCCGCTTCACCCTTGCCCGTGGCGCCAACCCCGGCGTCGACGTGCCGATCGGCGAGGACTGGGTCCAGGGCTCGCGGAACTTCGCCAACAAGATCTGGAACGCCACGCGCTTCGCGCTGATGAACGGCGCCACGATCGAGGGCGAACTCCCTCCCGTGGAGCAGCAGTCGGCGACGGACCGCTGGATCCTGTCCCGTCTCAACGCGACGGTCGCCGAGGTCGACGCGTTCTACGACGACTACCAATTCGCCAAGCTGTCGGACACCCTCTTCCACTTCGCGTGGGACGAGGTCTTCGACTGGTACGTCGAGCTGTCCAAGACCACGTTCATGGGCGGCGGCGACGCGGCGAAGGTCTCCGGCCGCGTCCTGGGCGAAGTCCTCGACGTGACGCTGCGTCTCCTGCACCCGATCGTCCCGTTCGTCACGGAGACGCTCTGGACGACGCTCACCGGCCGCGAGTCCCTCGTGATCGCCGAGTGGCCGAAGGACAGTGGCTTCCGTGACAGCGGGGCCGAGCAGGAGATCGAGACCCTCCAGCAGGTCATCACCGAGGTCCGCCGCTTCCGCGCCGACCAGGGGCTCCAGCCGGGCCAGAAGGTCCCGGCCCGGCTCACCCTGGACGGCACGGCGCTGGCCCCGCACGAGGCGGCGATCCGCCAGCTCCTGCGCCTCCAGCCGGAGGGTGATGGCTTCGCTGCCACCGCCACGCTGCCGGTCTCGGGCGCCACGGTCGCGCTCGACCTGTCCGGCACGATCGACGTCGCGGCGGAGCGCAAGCGCCTCGCCAAGGACCTCGCGGCGGCCGAGAAGGAGAAGGCGCAGGCGACGGCGAAGCTCGGCAACGAAGCGTTCCTGGCGAAGGCGCCGGACAACGTGGTCGACAAGATCCGTGGCCGCCTCACCAAGGCGGACGCCGACATCAGCAGGCTGCAGGCCCAGCTGGACGGCCTGCCGCAGGCCTAGTCACGCCGCATCACGCGATGGGGACAGGGCTCATGGGACCGCACGGTTCCATGAGCCCTGTCCCGTTTCTGTCGATGCGCAGCCCGAGGCGCACAAGCTCCACCTCGGCGAGTGCGTCGATGATGTCGGGGTCGCCGCCGCGCCAGCCCTCGGCGAGGCTGCCCGCGGTGGCGTCGGGGAGTTCGTACGCCATCCGCGCGACCTCGTCCAGAGGACGCAGCAGGGCGCGCAGGGCGAGCAGTTCGCGGCCGTCGTCGCTCGCGGCGAGCTCATGGGCGGCGGCAGCCTGCCGGATCCAGCGCAGGCGGCGGGGGAGCCAGCTGCTGAGCACGAGGCCGACGGGTACGAGGAAGACGACGACGGCGCCCACGATCACCGCAGCGCGGACGGTCACCGGGTCCCCGGCTCCTGCGACGTCCGCGGCGGCCCGCAGCGCGGAGTCGACGCGATCGCCGACCAGGGGCAGGCGGGAGGGATCGCCGAGGGACGGGGCGTGGGTTTCCGGCGCGGGGCGGGTGAGCAGACAGGCCAGCCGGTAGGCGACGAAGGCCGCGGCGGTCCACAGCGCGGTCCAGAGCAGGACCGCGCCGTCGCCGAGCAGCTGGCGGGTCCGTCGGCCGGGGTTCTGGGCATACCACATGGTCTGATTTGAACCCCGGAGGCAACTTTTCGAGGCCCGCCACGCCGCTGCCCACGCCTCACCCAACAAAGGTCATACATACGATAATTCGGGCAGGATGGCCCGCCCCGAACTCCCGCCCAGCCGGCCGCAGGCCTACGCCGCCGACATCACCCGCTCCAGCGCGTCGAAGTCCTCCACGCACTTTCCACAGCCCATCGCCACGCTGTCCAGCGGGTCGTCGGCCACGAACACCGGGATGCCCGTGGCCGATGCCATACGCAGGTCGAGGGCGGGGAGCAGTGCTCCGCCGCCCGTCAGGACGATGCCGTGTTCCATGACGTCGCCCGACAGCTCGGGCGGGCACTCCTCCAGCGTCGTCCGCACCGCGGCGATGATCGCCTCCACCGGCTCGTCGAGCGCCGCCCGCACCTCGGGCACCGTCAGCTCCACCGTCTTCGGGAGGCCGCGCACCTTTTCCCGCCCCCGCACGGTGAACGTCCGCGACTCCAGCGCCTCGTCCCCGGGCACCGGCCACGCCGAGCCGATCGCGACCTTGATGTCCTCCGCCGTCCGCTCGCCGATGAGCAGCCCGTGCTCCTTGCGCACGAAGTTGGTGATCGCCTCGTCCAGACGGTCGCCGCCCACCCGCAGCGACTGCGACGTGACGATCCCGCCCAGGGAGATGACGGCGACCTCGGACGTCCCGCCCCCGATGTCGACCACCATCGACCCCCGCGGCTCCGCCACCGGAAGCCCCGCCCCGATCGCCGCGGCCATCGGCTCCTCCACCAGGTGCACGGCACGGGCGCCCGCCCGCTGCGCCGCGTGCACGATGGCCCGGCGCTCGACCGGCGTGACGCCGCTCGGCACGCACACCACCATCCGCGTACGGGGACGACGCCCCGGCACCGCCTTGCGCACGAAGTGCCTGATCATCTCCTCGGCGGCTTCGTAGTCGCTGATCACGCCGCCCCTCAGCGGGCGGATCGCGGTGATGGACCCCGGCGTACGGCCGATCGTCTCCTTGGCCTCCGTACCGACGGCGAGGGCTGTGCGTGCCCCCTCCTTGACGGCGACCACGGACGGTTCGTTGAGCACGATGCCCTGCCCGCGCACGTAGAGAAGGGTGTTCGCTGTACCGAGGTCGATGCCTATGTCCATGATCACCAAGTTTGCCCGGCGATTGACCGGATCGGCGGGACCAAGGTCCCGAATCGACCGGGACCAAAGTCCCGACACGGCCCGGACAGGGCGGTGGCAGGTCCCGGCGGCGGCTGTCAGACCCCGTCCGTAGACTGGCGTGTGTGAGTGACCTCCCCCCGCCTGACAGCGAGCACCCCGACCGCGACGACAACGCCGACCGTTTTGACGAGATCGTCGAAGCCGAGACCGACCGCGACCCCGACCTCGCCGTGATCGAGGCGGGCAGCCGCACCCTGCGCACCCAGGCGGGCCCGCCCGAGGCGGACATCCCGTCCCGCCCCACCGACCCGGAGATCGACAAGGCGCTCCGCGAGGTCGAGACAGAGCTCGCGGGCCGCTGGGGAGAGACGAAGCTTGAGCCCTCCGTCAGCCGGATCGCCGCGCTGATGGACGTCCTGGGCGAGCCCCAGCGCGCGTACCCCTCGATCCACATCACCGGCACGAACGGCAAGACGTCCACGGCCCGCATGATCGAGGCCCTGCTCAGCGCCTTCGAGCTGCGCACCGGTCGTTACACGTCGCCGCACGTCCAGTCGATCACCGAGCGCATCAGCCTGGACGGCGCCCCCATCGAGGCCGAGCGCTTCGTGGAGACGTACAACGACATCAAGCCTTATGTCGACATGGTCGACTCCCAGCAGGAGTACAGGCTCTCCTTCTTCGAGGTGCTCACGGGCATGGCGTACGCGGCCTTCGCGGACGCCCCCGTGGACGTCGCCGTCGTCGAGGTCGGCATGGGCGGCAGCTGGGACGCGACGAACGTGATCGACGGCTCGGTGGCCGTCGTCACGCCCATCGACCTGGACCACACCGACCGCCTCGGCAGCACGCCGGGCGAGATCGCCGGCGAGAAGGCCGGCATCGTCAAGCCGGACGCGACGGTGATCCTCGCCCAGCAGCCGGTGGACGCGGCGCAGGTGCTCCTGAAGAAGGCCGTCGAGGTCGACGCGACGGTGGCCCGCGAGGGCCTGGAGTTCGGCATCGTCTCCCGCACGGTGGCCGTCGGCGGCCAGCTCCTGACCCTGCGCGGTCTCGGCGGGGAGTATGAGGAGATCTTCCTGCCGCTGCACGGCGCCTATCAGGCGCACAACGCCGTCGTCGCGCTCGCCGCGGTGGAGGCATTCTTCGGTATCGGCTCGCAGCACGCGCGCCCGCTCGACATCGAGGCCATCCGCAAGGCCTTCGCCTCGGTCTCGTCGCCGGGCCGCCTCGAAGTCGTGCGCACCTCGCCGACCGTCGTCCTGGACGCCGCGCACAATCCGGCGGGCGCCCGCGCCACCGCCGAGGCGATCAGCGAGGTCTTCGACTTCAGCAACCTGATCGGCGTGGTCGCCGCGAGCGAGGGCAAGGACATGAAGGGGCTGCTCGAAGCCTTCGAGCCGATCTTCGCCGAAGTCGTCATCACGCAGAACTCCAGCCATCGCGCGATGGACGCGGACACGCTGGCCGGGCTCGCCGTCGAGGTCTTCGGCGACGAACGCGTCCAGGTCGAGCCGCGCCTGCCGGACGCCCTGGAGGCCGCGATCACCCTCGCCGAGGAAGAGGGCGAGTACGCGGGCGGTGGCGTCCTGGTCACCGGCTCCGTCATCACCGTCGGCGAGGCCCGACTGCTCCTGGGGAGGGGCTGACTCCTGTGCGTACGCTCTGTGCTTCGACGCTGATCGGCGAGTTCTTCGTCATCGGCTTCGCCGGTCTGGTCGCCATGAAGGACCCGGACCTGTCGATGGGCACGGTCTGGACGGTCTGCGGCATCGCGATGCTGTTCAGCGTCCTGCTGTGCGGAATGATCACGCGGCCCGGCGGGGTGCAGCTGGGCTGGGCGCTGCAGATCGCGCTCATCGTGAGCGGGTTCATCGTGCCGATCATGTTCTTCATGGGGGCGCTTTTCGCCGTGCTGTGGTGGGCATCGCTGCACTTCGGTCAGCAGATCGACGAGGCGAAGGCAAGGTTCGCGGCGCAGGCCGAGGCGGAGGCCGGGGCCTGACCGGCTCGCCCGTGCCGCCCGGCCCGCCGTGCCGGGCGGGGCGGGCTCCCCGGGGCCGGAGGTAACGCGGTGTAGTGGGTGCCGGTATTCTGCCGGGCAACCCACACGCTCGTAGAAAAAATGCTTGGAGCCGCACATGACCCAGCGCACTCTCGTCCTGCTCAAGCCCGACACCGTCCGTCGTGGCCTGATCGGCGAGATCATCGGCCGCATCGAGCGCAAGGCGGGCTGGACGATCTCCGCGCTCGAACTGCGCTCGCTCGACCAGGAGACGCTGGAGCAGCACTACGGCGAGCACAAGGGCAAGCCCTTCTATGAGCCGCTGGTCGACTTCATGGCCTCCGGCCCGGTCGTCGCGCTCGTCGTCGAGGGCGAGCGCGTCATCGAGGGCGTGCGTGCCCTCGCGGGTCCGACCGATCCGATCGCCGCGGCGCCCGGCTCCATCAGGGGCGACTTCGGCACCATCGTCCGGGAGAACCTGATCCACGCGTCGGACTCCGAGGAGTCCGCCGAGCGCGAGCTGAAGATCTTCTTCCCGGGCGCCGTCTGACGGGTGCCGTTCGCCGGTCGGACGCAAGTATCTGACAGGCGCACGTAAAGAGTTTCGTAAAGACTTCTGACGCCTAGTCAGCAGGGCACCGCCCTGACCAGGGGTGGCCGAGAAAACCGGCCGCCCCTTGGCATATGCGGCCCAATTGGGGGAACCCGTGCCTCCGATGGCACGTCTCCAAGAGCGAGGCGGCGCATCATCTGCTGACAATGGCGAAGACCCTAGCGCCGTGTTCGTGCAGGCGAGACTACGATGTAAGCCTCCACGCCACACAGCACCCACCTCGCCTACCTAAAAAGCCATCAGAAGCTCCAGGGAAGGCCAGACGCATCCTCATGGGGAACAACATGTCGTTCATCGGCCGTGACATGGCTGTCGACCTCGGGACCGCCAACACGCTGGTGTACGTCAGGGGTCGGGGGATCGTTCTCAACGAACCGTCCGTCGTCGCGATCAACACCAACACCGGTGGCATCCTCGCTGTCGGCGCCGAAGCCAAGAAGATGATCGGTCGCACGCCGGGCAACATCGTTGCCGTGCGACCGCTGAAGGACGGCGTCATCGCCGACTTCGAGATCACCGAGCGGATGCTCCGCTACTTCATCCTGAAGATCCACAAGCGCCGCTACCTCGCCCGCCCGCGCGTCGTCGTCTGTGTGCCCTCCGGCATCACGGGAGTCGAGCGCCGCGCCGTCATCGAGGCCTCCTCGCAGGCCGGCGCGCGCCAGGTGCACATCATCGAGGAGCCCATGGCCGCGGCCATCGGTTCCGGCCTGCCGGTCCACGAGGCCACGGGCAACATGGTGGTCGACATCGGCGGCGGCACCACCGAGGTCGCCGTCATCTCGCTCGGCGGAATCGTCACGGCACAGTCGATCCGTGTCGCGGGCGACGAGCTGGACAACGCGATCATCCAGCACATCAAGAAGGAGTACTCCCTCCTCCTCGGTGAGCGCACGGCCGAGCAGATCAAGATCACCATCGGTTCGGCGTACGACATGGACGCCGACGAGCACACCGAGATCCGCGGCAGGGACCTGGTCTCCGGTCTTCCCAAGACCGTCGTCATCTCCGCGGCCGAGGTGCGCAAGGCCATCGAGGAGCCGGTCAACGCGATCGTCGACGCGGTCAAGACCACCCTCGACAAGTGCCCGCCGGAGCTTTCCGGTGACGTGATGGACCGCGGCATCGTTCTCACCGGAGGCGGCGCCCTGCTGCGTGGCCTCGACGAGCGTCTGCGTCGCGAGACGGGCATGCCGATCCACATCGCCGAGGACCCGCTGGACAGCGTGGCGCTCGGCTCCGGCAAGTGCGTCGAGGAGTTCGAGGCGCTCCAGCAGGTCCTTGACGCGTCGCCGCGCCGCTGAGGGTGGCGCGAACCCGCTGAACGGGTGTCCGCCGTACGAGTGCCTGTCACCTCGTGCGGCGGATCGTTGATATAGAGGCCCATAGAGGGCACGCACAGTTGCTCAGAATTCCAAAGATTTCCAACTGAGGAAGGCACGGCCGCCGCACGTGAGGGACACACGAGAGAGCCGGCTGCTCCTGGTGCTGCTGATCGCCATCGCGTTCGCTTTGATCACGGTGGACATCCGCGGTGGCGAGGACTCGCCGGTCGACGGTGCCCGCCAGGCCGCCGCCACGGTCTTCGGCCCGGTCGAGGACGGAGTGTCGTCCGCCGTCGACCCGATCGGCAACGCGGTCGGCGCGGTACGGGACTCCGGCGACCGGCATGACCGGATCGCCGAACTCACGCGGCAGAACGCCGCGTTGAAGGCGAAGCTCGGCAGCGACGACCGCAACCGCAGCAGGGTCAGACAGCTCGACAGCATGCTCAAGAGCGCAGGCGCAGGGCAGTACGGCATCAAGGGCGCCGAGGTCATCGGCATAGGAGCGGCCCAGGGCTTCTCCTGGACCGTGACCATCGACGCGGGCGCCAACGACGGACTCAAGCGCGACATGACCGTCCTGAACGGCGACGGCCTGGTCGGCCGCGTCACCACGGTCGGCCCGAGCACCGCGACGGTCCTGCTCGCCAACGACCCGGACTTCACCGTCGGCACCCGCATGGAGAAGACCGACGAGCTCGGCTTCGCCACCGGACAGGGCGACCGCCCGCTCTCGGTGCAGATGCTCAACGGCAAGGCCAAGGTCAAGAAGGGCGACCGCCTGGTCACCTTCGGCTCGCAGGCCGACAAGCCGTTCGTGCCCGGTGTGCCGGTCGGCCAGGTCGTCCGGGTCGACCCGTCGGGCGGTGACCTGACGCGCAACATCTACATCAAGCCGTACGTCGGCTTCACCAAGCTGGACATCGTCGGTGTCGTCGTCGAAGCGCCCCGCGAGGACCCGCGCGACACGGTCCTGCCGAAGAAGCCCGCCAAGCCGAAGCCGACCCCGACGGTGACCGTGACGGCCACGCCGTCAGGACAGGCCCAGGACGACGGCGCCGACAACGGCAACGAGCAGTAGGAGTCCCGGACCCATGCGCTTCAACCGAATCCTGCTCTCCATCACCCTGGTGGTCGTCGCCCTGGTCATCCAGGTCAGCGTCCTGGCCCGGCTGCAACTGCCGGGCGCGGTCCCGGACCTCGTGCTGCTCACGGTGCTCGGCCTCGCCCTGGTCTACGGCCATGTGGGCGGCGCCCTCATCGGCTTCGGCGCCGGACTGCTCGCCGACCTGGCCCCGCCCGCCGATCACGCGGCCGGGCGGTACGCCCTGGTGCTCTGCGTCGTCGGCTACCTCGCGGGCCTGGCCAAGCCCGAGACCGGCCGGCTCAGGTCGGCCACCGGGCCGCTCGTCGTGGTCGTCGGCGCCGCCATCGGATCGACCCTCCTTTACGCGGGTGTGGGCGCCCTCGTCGGGGACACCGCCGCCCGCCACGTGGGCCTGGGCGGGCTCCTCTTCACGGCCGCCCTGTACGACCTGCTCCTCGCGCCGTTCACCGTGCCGCTGATCATCGCGCTCGCCCGGAGAGCCGAGAACGATCCGCTGGGGGAGACCTCTCCCGCGAGCAAGGCCGCGGACGTCTCATCCGGCTGGCTCTCATCGGGCACCGGCCTGCGCATCGGCAACCAGCGCGGCGGCCTGCGGATGAAGGCGGCCAAGGCCCGCGTCGCGCGCGCCGGACGCATCAAGGGGGTCAAGCGCCTGTGACCGAAGGGCAGTTGGCCCCGTACCCGACCGGCCGCGCACACAGGTCGGTCGTGTACACGTACTACTCGTACACACACTGAGAGGGGGAGGAACAGCAGTGACCAACATCCCCGAGACCGGACGGACCCCAAGAGTCCAGATCCGCCTCATCGTCATCCAGATCCTTGTGCTCTCCCTCCTCCTCACCCTCGGCGGCCGGCTCTGGTACCTCCAGATCCGCAACGGCGAGGAGTACGCAGAGGAAGCCTCCGGCAACCACGTCCAGCAGGTCGTCGACCCCGCCGTACGCGGCTCGATCCTCGATGCCCGCGGCGTCCCGATCGCCGACAACGAGACCCGCCTCGTCGTCTCCGCGTCCCGCACCGAGCTGATGAAGATGAAGGACGACGGCAAGTCGGCCCTCGCCAAGCTCGCCGACGTCCTCGGCATGACGGCCAAGGAAGTCGGCGACAAGGTCCGCCTCTGCGACTCCAAGACCCCGCAGCCCTGCTGGAACGGCTCGCCCTACCAGCCGATCCCGATCACGGACGAGGCCTCGCCCAAACAGGCCCTCCAGATCCGCGAGCGCGCAGAGGACTTCCCCGGCATCACCGCGGAGCCCACCGCCGTGCGCCGCTATGCCGCGCCCGGCAAGTCCAACACCGCCCAGGTGCTCGGCTACCTCTCGCCCGTCACCGACGACGAGATCAAGAAGGCCGAGCACACCGAATCGCCGTTCCTCCGCTCCGACCAGGTCGGGCGCTCCGGCCTCGAGCGGACGTACGACGCGCAGCTGCGCGGCAAGGCGGGCGTCACCCGCTACGAGGTCGACAACCTCGGCCGCGTCATCGGCAAGGCCAAGGACGACCCGGCCGAGCCCGGCGCGAACGTCGTCACCAGCATCGACGCGCGCGTGCAGGCCCTGTCCGAGTACTGGCTGAACGACGCGATGAAGAAGGCCCGCCAGGAGTTCGACAAGAACACCAACGAGAACTACAAGGCCGACGCGGGCGCCGTCGTCGTCATGGAGAACAAGACCGGACGCATCGTCTCCATGGCGTCCAACCCGACCTACGACCCGAACGCCTGGGTCGGCGGCATCTCCGGCAAGGACTACGCGCAGCTCACCGGCAAGAAGTCCAACTACCCGCTCCTGAACCGCGCCATCCAGGGCCAGGCGGCCCCCGGCTCGATCTTCAAGGTCGTCCCGACGGCCGCGGCGGTCAACGCGGGCTACGACTTCAACGGCAGCTACCCCTGCCCCAGCTCGTACTCCATCGGCGGCCAGACCTTCAAGAACTTCGAGTCCAAGGGCCACGGCAGCATCAGCCTCGGCCAGGCCCTCGAAGTCTCCTGCGACACCGTCTTCTACAAGCTGTCGCACGACCAGTGGTCCAAGGACGGCGGCAACAAGCCGAAGAAGGATGCCAAGGACTGGTTCTACAAGACCGCACACCAGTTCGGCCTCGGCAAGGAGACCGGCATCGACCTGCCGAACGAGGTCACAGGCCGCGTCCCGGACCGCCAGTGGAAGAAGGACTTCTGGAAGGCCAACAAGGACGGCTGGTGCAAGCAGGGCAAGAAGGGCGGCGACTACGTCCAGCAGATCGCGTACGAGAACTGCCTCGAAGGCATGAAGATGCGCGCCGGTGACTCCGTCAACTACTCCATCGGACAGGGCGACACCCTCGTCACGCCGATACAGATGGCGACGATCTACTCCGCGATCGCCAACGGCGGCACCCTCCACGACCCCACGGTCGGCAAGGCGATCATCAGCGCCGACGGCAAGCAGACGCAGGAGATCAAGCCGAAGTCGCACGGCAAGCTGCCCATGACCCAGAAGACCCGGAACGACATAGACGGTGCCCTCGCCGACGTCGCCACCAAGGGAACGGCCGCCTGGCGGTTCGGCGGCTGGCCGCAGGACAAGATCCCGATGCACGCCAAGACGGGTACGGCCGAGGTCCACGGCAAGCAGACCACCTCGTGGTTCGCGACGTACACCAAGGACTACTCGATCGTGATGACGATCGCCCAGGGTGGTACGGGTTCCGGTGCCTCAGGCCCCGCCGTCCGCAAGATCTACGACGGCATCTACGGCCTGGACGACAGCGGCAAGCAGAACCTCAAGAAGGCCCTGCTGCCCCAGCCGCAGAAGAACCTGCCGAAGATCGAGACCGACGGTTCGATCGACTCGCCGAAGCTCAAGCCGTACAAGCCGGAGGCCCCCAAGCCGCCGCAGGAGCAGCAGGAACTGGCGGGCGCGCCGGCGAACGGGAGGCGCGACTAGTGGCCGGTAACAATGGCTTCTCCGTCTCCGGATACGGGCCCGAGCGCTCGTCGATGACGTCCCGCGTGCTCGCCCGCGACTCGCTGGTGCGCAGGCTCGACTGGCCGATACTGCTCTGTGCGATCGCGCTCTCCGCGATCGGCTCCGCGCTCGTCTACTCGGCGACGCGCAACCGCACCGAGCTGGTCGGCGACGACCCGTACGCCTTCCTGTTCAAGCACGTCCTGAACACCGGCATCGGCATCGCCCTGATGGCGGGCACGATCTGGCTCGGCCACCGGACACTGCGGACGGCCGTGCCGATCCTCTACGGCATCTCCGTCTTCCTCGTCCTGCTCGTCCTCACCCCGCTCGGCGCGACGATCAACGGCGCGCACGCGTGGATCGTGATCGGCGGCGGCTTCTCGCTGCAGCCCTCCGAGTTCGTGAAGATCACGATCATCCTGGGCATGGCGATGCTGCTCGCGGCACGGGTGGACGCGGGCGACCGGGACCACCCCGACCACCGCACGGTCCTGCAGGCCCTCGGCCTTGCCGCCGTACCGATAATGATCGTGCTCCTCATGCCCGACCTCGGGTCGGTCATGGTGATGGCGATGATCGTGCTCGGCGTGCTTCTCGCATCGGGCGCCTCCAACCGCTGGGTCTTCGGACTCCTCGGCACGGGCGCGGCAGGGGCGATCGCCGTCTGGCAGCTCGGCGTCCTCGACGACTACCAGATCGCCCGCTTCGCGGCCTTCGCCAACCCCGCGCTCGACCCGGCGGGCGTCGGCTACAACACCAACCAGGCACGCATCGCGATCGGCTCCGGCGGTCTTTCGGGCACCGGCCTCTTCAAGGGCTCGCAGACCACGGGCCAGTTCGTGCCCGAGCAGCAGACCGACTTCGTCTTCACCGTCGCGGGCGAGGAACTCGGCTTCGTGGGCGCGGGCCTCATCCTGGTCCTGCTCGGCGTCCTGCTCTGGCGGGCCTGCCGCATCGCCCGCGAGACGACCGAGCTGTACGGCACGATCGTCGCCGCCGGGATCATCGCCTGGTTCGCCTTCCAGGCGTTCGAGAACATCGGCATGACGCTCGGCATCATGCCGGTGGCGGGTCTGCCACTGCCCTTTGTCTCGTACGGAGGATCATCGATGTTCGCCGTCTGGGTGGCCGTGGGCCTGCTTCAGTCCATCAAGGTGCAGCGGCCGATGTCGGCGTAGGCCTGTTGCAGGTCTGCCCTTGGCCTGCGATCGCGTCTAGATTCGGTTCATGGCGGAGACGAAGCGCGAGATCGAGCGGAAGTACGACGTCGGGGCGGACGCGACGCTGCCCGACCTGACCGGGGTGGCCGGGGTCGCGGATGTCGTCCACAAAGGCGTCGTCGAGCTGGACGCCACCTACTGGGACACTCCCGATCAGCGGCTCGCCGCCTCTTCCGTCACATTGCGCCACCGCACCGGCGGCGCAGACGCGGGCTGGCACCTCAAGCTGCCGGTGGCGCTCGCGGAAGGGGTGCGGGACGAGATCCACGCGCCCCTTTCGCAGGACGTGCCGCGCTCGCTGCTCGGCCTCGTGCGTTCACGCGTCCGCGATGCCGAACTGATCCCTGTCGTCCGCCTGTTGTCCGCCAGGGAGCTGTGCCACCTCGTCGACGCCCAGGGTGACCTCCTGGCCGAGGTCAGCATCGACGGAGTGCGGGCCGAGCGGCTCACCGGGGGCGGCGCCACCGCAGGGTGGTCCGAGGTCGAGGTGGAACTGGCGGACGACGGCGACCCCGCGCTGCTCGACAAGGTCGAGAAGAAGCTGAAGAAGGCGGGCGTACGGCGGTCCGCGTCGTCCTCGAAGCTGAGCCGCGCGCTCGCGGAGACGGCGCCGAAGGAACAGCTGCCGGGGGAGACGGGCAAGACCGTCAAGAGCAGCAAGAAGGCGGGCAAGAGCGAGGCCGTGGCGGAGGCCGTCAAGGAAGCCGTCGGCGACAGCCCCGGTACCGCGGGCGACCACGTACTCGCCTACCTCCGCACCCAGCACGACGCGCTCGTGGCCCTGGACCCCGACGTCCGCCGCGACCTGCCGGACTCCGTGCACCAGATGCGGGTCGCCACGCGGCGGATGCGCAGCGCGTTCCGCTCCTTCCGCAAGATCGTGGACCGCACCGCCACCGACCCGATCGGCGACGAGCTGAAGTGGCTCGCGGGCGAGCTCGGCGTCGACCGTGACCAGGAGGTCCTGACCGAGCGGCTCACGGCGCGCATCACCGCCGTACCGAGGACCCTGCTCCTTGGCCCCGTGCGCGGACGGCTGCGCATCTGGAGCGTCGCCCGCCGCAGCGGATCCCGGCGCAGGACCGTCGCCGTACTCGACGGGAAGCGGTACCTGGCGCTCCTGGAGTCCGTCGACGCCCTGCTCGCCGACCCCCCGCTCCTTCCGGCCGCCGCCGCACCCGTGACCAAGGCGCTCCCCAAGGCCGTCCTCAAGGACTACCGACGCCTCGCGCCCCGCGTCGAGCACGCCCTGGCGCTGCCCCCGGGCGAGAAGCGGGACGTGGCCATGCACGAGGCCCGCAAGGCCGCCAAGCGCGCCCGGTACGCGGGCGAGGCGGCGACGCCCGCGCTCGGCAAGCCCGCCAAGCGGTTCGCCAAGCAGATGAAGGCCGTCCAGGGAGTGCTCGGCGACCACCAGGACAGCGTCGTCGCCCGAGACGCGCTGCGGACCCTGGCGATACAGGCCCACCTTGCGGGCGAGACCGCCTTCACCTGGGGGCTCCTGTACGGCCAGGAGGAGGCGGCCGGGGCGGACAGGGAGCGGGAGCTGCCTCAGGTGTGGGCCAAGGCGTCCAAGGGGAAACTGCGGGCGGATCTGGGCGGCTGACTGCCGGGGTACGCTGGATGGTCACCCCTGCCAGCTCATGAGAGACGCCGAGATGCCTGTCGAGTCCGTCTTCCCACGCCTGGAAGCGCTTCTTCCGCACGTCCAGAAGCCCATCCAATATGTCGGCGGAGAGCTCAACTCCACCGTCAAGGAATGGGATTCCTGCGACGTCCGCTGGGCGCTGATGTACCCCGACGCGTACGAGGTCGGGCTGCCCAATCAGGGCGTCATGATCCTCTACGAGGTACTGAACGAGCGCGAGGGCGTCCTCGCCGAGCGCACGTACAGCGTCTGGCCGGACCTCGAAGAGCTGATGCGGGAGCACAAGGTCCCGCAGTTCACCGTGGACAGCCACCGCCCCGTCGGCGCCTTCGACGTGTTCGGGCTCAGCTTCTCCACCGAGCTCGGCTACACGAACATGCTCACGGCCCTGGACCTCGCGGGCATCCCGCTGGAGTCCAAGGACCGCACGATCGACGACCCGATCGTCCTCGCCGGAGGCCACGCGGCCTTCAACCCCGAGCCGGTCGCCCAGTTCATCGACTGCGCGGTCATCGGCGACGGCGAGCAGGCCGTGCTCGACATGACGGCGATCATCCGTGCGTGGAAGGCCGAGGGCCGCCCCGGCGGCCGCGAGGAGGTTCTGTTCCGCCTCGCGAGGACCGGCAGCGTGTACGTCCCCGGGTTCTACGACGTCGAGTACCTCCCGGACGGGCGCATCGGCCGCGTCGTACCGAACAAGTCCGGTGTCCCGTGGCGCGTGTCCAAGCACACCGTCATGGACCTGGACGAGTGGCCCTACCCGAAGCAGCCCCTCGTGCCGCTCGCGGAGACCGTCCACGAGCGCATGTCCGTGGAGATCTTCCGCGGCTGCACCCGCGGCTGCCGCTTCTGCCAGGCCGGCATGATCACGCGCCCCGTGCGGGAGCGAAGCATCACCGGCATCGGCGACATGGTGGAGAAGGGCCTCAAGGCGACCGGCTTCGAAGAGGTCGGCCTGCTCTCCCTGTCCTCCGCGGACCACTCGGAGATCGGGGACGTCGCCAAGGGCCTCGCGGACCGGTACGAGGAAGACAAGATCGGCCTCTCCCTGCCCTCGACCCGCGTCGACGCCTTCAACATCGACCTCGCGAACGAGCTGACGAGGAACGGCCGCCGCTCGGGTCTGACGTTCGCCCCCGAGGGCGGCAGCGAGCGGATGCGGAAGGTCATCAACAAGATGGTCTCCGAAGAGGACCTGATCCGCACGGTCGCGACCGCGTACGGCAACGGCTGGCGCCAGGTCAAGCTGTACTTCATGGTCGGCCTGCCCACCGAGACCGACGAGGACGTCCTGCAGATCGCGGACATGGCGGCGAACGTCATCGCCAAGGGCCGCGAGGTCGCGGGCAACGACATCCGCTGCACCGTCTCCATCGGCGGCTTCGTGCCCAAGCCGCACACGCCCTTCCAGTGGGCCCCGCAGCTGTCGGCCGCGGAGACGGACTCCCGTCTCACGAAGCTGCGCGACAAGATCCGCGGCGACAAGAAGTACGGCCGCTCGATCGGCTTCCGCTACCACGACGGCAAGCCCGGCATCGTCGAGGGCCTGCTCTCGCGCGGTGACCGTCGCATCGGTTCCGTCATCCGCGCCGTGTACGAGGACGGCGGCCGCTTCGACGGCTGGCGCGAGCACTTCAGCTACGACCGCTGGATGGCCTGCGCCGAGAAGACGCTGCCCGACTTCGGTGTGGACGTCGACTGGTACACGACGCGTGAGCGCACGTACGAGGAAGTCCTGCCCTGGGACCACCTGGACTCCGGTCTCGACAAGGACTGGCTCTGGGACGACTGGCAGGACTCGCTCGACGAGACCGAGGTCGAGGACTGCCGCTGGACCCCGTGCTTCGACTGCGGCGTCTGCCCGCAGATGCAGACCGAGATCCAGATCGGCCCGACCGGCAAGAAGCTCCTTCCGCTGTCGGTAGTGAAGTAAGTGGAGCGGCCGGGGCCTGTGGACGGGGCCGGTGTTCCTCAACTCGCCCCGCCCTCCGGCCTCGTGCATCTCTCCTTCATCGCCGCGATGGAGGAGTTCCGTGCCGAGGGGCGCGGCGGCGATGACGACGACACGACGCTCGGCCGCACCCTGCGCGACTACGGCGACAAGTGGCACGACCCGGTGGTCTTCGAGCGCTATGTGGCCGAGGTCCGCGCCGCCGTGCACCCCGCCGAGCCGTTCGCCGTCCCCGTGACGACCCTCTGGTACGCGGACGGCGGCGACTACTTCGGCCGCCTGGCCATCCGGCACAACGTCAACACGCGCTTCCTGCGCGAGTACGGCGGCCACATCGGCTACGACATACGCCCCACAGCCCGCCGCCGCGGCCACGCCACGGCGATGCTGATCGACAGCCTGCCGTACGCCCGCGAACTTGGCCTCACATCGGTTCTGGTCACCTGCGACACCGACAACACCGGTTCGCGCAAGGTGATCGAGGCCGCGGGCGGCGCCTTCGAGGACGAACGCGGCGGAAAGCTGCGTTACTGGATCCCGACCGCCGCCTGACGAACCAGCAGCCTCCACCGAAGCGTCTAGGACGGCATGGACCTGGAAAAGCGGCCTTCGCTGCACAAGCGTGAGCCGGAGCAGCCGCTCGCCGCACCACGACCGCATCCACAACCACAACCACAACCGCAGCCGCAGGCCGAGGGCTGTCTCGCCGTCGCGATCCGCATCCCGGTGCGGATCGTGGTGCTCGTGCTCGTCGTGCCGGTCCGCCTGGCGTGGGACGCGCTCGCCGTGTGCGGCCGCTTTCTGTACTTCAGGGCGCTGCGGCCCGTGGGGCGCGCGTTCGCCTGGCTGGGCCGGACGCTGATCGTGACGCCGCTGGAGTGGCTGAACGAGTACGTCCTCACACCGGTCGCGCTCGGCACCACCATCGCCACGATGTGGCTGCTCAAGGCGGTCTTCGTGTGGCCGTGGGTGGGTCTTTGGCGGTATGTGGTCGTGCCCGTCGGCAAGGGGCTCGCCTGGCTGGGGCGGGTGTTGGTCGTGGTGCCCGCCGTGTGGCTGTACGCGTCGGTCCTCACGCCGGTCGGGCACGCGATCGTCTGGCTGTGCAAGGGAGTCGGGCACGGCATCGCGTGGCTGGGGCGGACGCTCGTCGTGATCCCGGCCGTCTGGTTGTACGCGTCCGTGCTCACGCCGGTCGGGCACGCGGTCAGCTGGCTCGCGCGGGGCGTCGCGGCAGGGGCGGCGGTGGCCGGGCGCGGCATCGGTGTCGGTCTGGTGTGGCTGCTCAAGGCTGTGTTCGTGTGGCCGTGGGTCGGCCTTTGGCGCTACGTGGTCGTGCCCGTCGGCAAGGGGCTCGCCTGGCTGGGGCGCGTGCTCGTCGTCATCCCCGCCGCCTGGCTGTACGCGTCGGTCCTCACGCCGGTCGGGCACGCGATCGCCTGGCTGGCCAAGGGAATTGGCGCGGGCATCGCGTGGACGGCGTGGGGGATCGGGGCCGGGGCCGGCTGGTTGCTCCGGGGGATCGGGACGGTGCTCGGCGCCCTGGGCCGCTGGATCTTCGTCGTACCCGCCGTCGCCCTGTGGCGCTGGGTCCTCGCCCCGATCGGGCGGGGCATCGCGGTCGTCGCACGCGAGATCGTCGACGCGCTCGGACACGCCTGGCGGATCGCCGGGTATGTCTCGCTGGCCGTGGGCCGCTTCCTCGGCAGGCTCCTGCGGTGGCTCTTCGTCGACCCGGTGCGCTGGGTGTACCGCTCGGTCCTCGCCCCCGTCGGGCACGCCCTGCGCGACGGGGTCTGGCGCCCTGCCGCACAAGCGGTCAAGGACGCGGGCCGCGCCACCCGGCAGGCACTCGCCGCCGCCCGCCAGAGCGTGCGGGACGCCCGTGCCGACGTGCGGCGCATGCTGTTCGGGGCGCCGAAGGAACCGGTCCCGGTGGGGGCGGTCCCGGCGGAGCCCGCGCCGGTGCCCGTGGCCCGGCGGGAACCTGACACGCCCGGGGCACGTACTCTAGGTAGCAGTACGACCGCACTCACGAAGGACTAGAACACTGGGCAAGCGACAGCCCGAAGGCCCGCCGCCCGCTCCCGCGGTGCAGCGCATCCGACTGCGCTACACCAAGCGCGGCCGCCTCCGGTTCACCAGCCACCGTGACTTCCAGCGCGCCTTCGAGCGGGCGCTGCGCCGCGCCGATGTGCCCATGGCGTACTCGGCGGGATTCACTCCGCACCCGAAGGTGTCGTACGCCAATGCCGCACCCACCGGCACGGGCAGTGAGGCCGAGTACCTGGAGATCGCGCTCACCGCAGCGCGTGACCCCGACAAGCTGCGCGAGCTGCTCGACGAGTCGATGCCGAACGGGCTCGACATCGTGGACGCCGTCGAGTCCCGTACGTCGGGGCTCGCCGACCGGCTCACCGGGTCCGTCTGGGAGCTGCGCCTGAACGGCGTGGAGCCCGCGGACGCGGAGCGTGCCGCCGAGGCCTTCCGGGCCGCGGAGAGCGTCGAGGTGCAGCGCCGCGCGAAGAACGGCATGCGGACCTTCGATGCCCGCGCGGCCGTCGTGAGTCTTGAGGCAATCGCCTCTGACGAGGCGCTCAGCCACGACGCTGATAGGCCGACCGACCAGCCCTGTGCGATACTGCGGCTGGTTGTTCGGCACGTGACACCTGCCGTACGACCCGACGACGTCTTGTCCGGTCTCAGAGCTGTAGCTGACCTGGCGCCGCCGGTTGCCGCAGCGGTGACCAGGCTGGCGCAGGGGCTTCTTGACGACGAGACCGGCACGGTGACCGACCCGCTCGCACCCGACCGCGAGGCAGCCACGGCCCCACTTGAGAACCAAGGGGTCGCCGCAGCCGCCGCGAAGGTGCCGGCGACGGAAGGTCCCGCGTAGGGACGAATGTCGAAGCGCCGCCCTTGTACTCGGGAGCCACCTGGGTCGGGCAGCGCACTGACCGAGACTTTCGCCAGGCCGTCCGCATTTGGGCGTACGGAACCGGTGAGACAGACACATAGAGCTCCCGTGCGGCGCCCACGCCCCCGGATGGCGGCCCCGCGTAGGTGAGCGAGGGCCGCGGACATCACCGGACCAGGCGCGGCGCCCGGGAGCGTGACGGGAGAACCGCCCGCATGCTTGAGCCGATCGAACCCCCTGAGGGCTCGGACAACAACACACCCAGCGACACCCTGCCGCCGCGCCGCAGGCGCCGTGCGGCGTCGCGGCCCGCGGGGCCGCCCGTGGGTGGCACCGAGGGCGCCGGGGGCACAGCTCCGGCCATACCGGCCACCCCCGTCGCCGAGCCCGCCAAGGCCGCCGCTCCGGAGCCGGAACCGGCCGAGGAAGCCGCTCCTGCCCCGCGTCGCCGCCGGGCCACCCGGCGCGCTTCGGCTCCCGCCGGTGCGCCGCAGGGTGCCGAGACGCCCGCCGAAG
>NZ_JBHTSF010000136.1:0-23845 GCF_042795295.1 Streptomyces sp. NPDC056486 | reverse complement strand
ACGCTGCCTCACTCAAGGACCTGCTCGACCAGTTCATGCACTCTCGCCGGCTGGTGACCTGGCGGCAGGATCTCGAGACCAGTGAGGTCTGCTGGGAACTGCCACACTCACCACCGGGAGCAGGTCTGCGCGCTGAGCGCCGTCGAGCCAGAGGCGAACCCGTCGCCCTAGTCGACAGCTGGCCTCCACTTCTGAGCCGTTCTGCTTGCCACGTGCCATCCCCACACACACAGCAGCACAGCACTGACGCCGGCTCCGGCTGCCAGTGCGAAATACAGGCTGTCCGAAACCGGTTGGCGTCCCCCCACGGTGATCGGCGCAGTCAGCCATAGCGAGATCACGCTTCCCGCCACAGCGGCCAGCAGCGCAGGGAAGAGCAGGCTCCAGCCCAGCACGGAGCCGTAGACCCAGCTTCCTGCGGTCAATACCGTCAGCGGTGCGACCTCCCGGCCGAAGCGCAAGAATTCCGCCAGAACGCTAAAGCCTATGGCCAGGGTGGTCAGGCACGCGCCGAGGAGTCCGAGCAGCCGTACCCACGAAGCGGACGTGGTCAGGTCTGTGGCACCCAGGAGCCAGCCGTTCCCCAGCGGTTCAGCAGTGGCACGCATTCCCAGGTGGGTGCGAGCCGTCTCTCGGAGGTCGGGCAGGGAGAGGTTGCGTCCTGAGCGTGAGAGAGCGATCAGGGACAGCGACTCGTCGTTCTCCGCCTTCGCCCCGGCGACGCTTCCGGTCTCTGAGTGGACCTCGCCATCGGTTCCTCCCAGTGTCCAGCGAAGGAGCTCCGTGACCCGGGGATCACGGGGCTGGGGTTTTGCCCCGTCATGCTGCTTCCCGCAAGGCAAGTGGACCGTCTTGAGGCCGCCGCAGCTCCCTCTCAGGGTGACGGCGCCTGGGCCAGTCTCGCCTGGGGGCGCCTGGCGCACGAGGAGCAGGGCAATGTCCTTGGGTAGAGCGGTGGAGAACTCCCTTATCCGGGCCGGGTTTTCAGAGTATGGGGAGATGCTCAGCAGCGAGGTGCCAATCCGGTCCTGGGTCGTCATGGCATTCGCGGCATTTTCGCTCAGCAGGCCAGTCCAGAGCTGAGATTGGGCCACGAGACCGATCATGACGACCAGGGAGGCGACGAAGCGTGCGGTCACTCTGGTCTGGGCTGCCATCCTGCGTCCTGCGATCAGCATCCCTGGCCGTCCCAGCCGACTGCCCAGGCGGGCGATCCATCCGCCTGCCCACCCGGTCGCCGTAGCGATGACAGCAGGGAGGGTGATCAGGACACCCGCCACGCCCAGCGCGTACACCGGCAAGCGCAGGTCATCGCCGGCCAGCTCGGAGCCTCGTGCGGCGATGAGCATCGCAAATGGGAACAGCCAGGGCAGCCAGGCTCGTTGCCGCTGGAATCGTGGGGCTGGCCTGGTGGTCGCGTCCTGCTGCGGACGGCGTGGGTGAAGAAGGACGGATGCCGCCAGCACCAGGATGAATGCGCCAGTGTCTTACAGGGTGGTCGGCAGTGAGATCACCGGCTGGGAGATGGCCTGCGGGATGCAGGCGGGAGCGGTGCGGCCTGCCTGGGTGCAGGCCAGAGTGAGGAGGTGGAGGTAGCCGAGGGAGACCGGGCGTCCGGGGAGCTTGCCCGCTGCCTGTTCGAAGCGCTCGAGCGTGGCGGACTTGATGCCCAGGTGGCCAGCTGCGTCCTGGAGATCAAGTCCCGCGGCTTCACGGGCTTCCCTCAAGAGTTGGGCGTTGTCGTGCCAGACCTGCGGCGTCGTCTCGGTGGCATCCCGGGCGACGGACGCGCGGGCCGCGGCGAGGGCGGTGCGGATTCGGTCGCTGCGGGGTCCGAGCAGGAACCGCGCGAGGCGGGCGGCGTCGGCCGCATGGTCGACGCCCTCGCTCCAGGGCTGGGAGGCCTCCTCGTACACGCGGGCCCGGGCCGTGGCGCACTCCTCACGCTCGCCGGATTCGGCGCCGTAGGTGCGGTGGCGGTCGCTGGTGCAGGCCAGTGTGCTGTCCTTCGCCAGGTCCATGTCGCGGTCCTCGTCGTCGGCCTCGATACCGTCGATGACGTCCCGGACCTGCCGGCGTTCTCGTGAGGTCAGGACGCTCGCGAGTGCTTCCGCGGCGGCCTGGGCTTCGGGCCGGCCGGCGGGCTCGAAGCTGCCGCCCCAGGCGTGGGATGCGTCTTCTCCCCCGCCCTTTGGAAGGCCACGTCGATGGCTTCGAAGGTGTGCGGGCTCCAGGCGTGCATCATCAGGATGATCTCCTGCAAGGCACGCTGGGCGGCCGGCTCCATCTCCTCCGCAGTGCCGCTGCTGCGGCGGCGCCGCGTTCCGCTCATCCAGTCGGTGAAGGTCTCAGGCCGGCGGGAGTCGGGCGGTTGGGCGTCCGTAAACCAGCGTGCCGCCCTCACGACGCAGGCGTGCGCGTGCTGGATGGCGGCGTACCAGCCGAACAATGCCTCACGGTAGTCATTCACATGACGGTCCTCGGCAAAGGTGCCGGTCTCCGTGCGGCAGTGCTGCGGGCACTGCGCCGCGCTCACCCGGTAGAGAGCGGCACGGGTCTCGGGGAACGACAGCAAAGCGGCGTCCAAGTGCTCATATTTGGGGCCGCGGTTACGGCGCTTTTCGAGCCCCTGGTCGAGGAAGACCTGGAAGCGGGGTTCCTCACGCCAATTGGCTGCGGCGCTGCGGACACGGAAATCGCTCTGCCACGCTCCGGTCGCGATGACCTCCCGCAGCGCCGAAGCCACATCCCGCCGCAGTGCCGCACCCCATGTGATCAGGACCGGCAGGCGCTGGGGATCACTCCCCAGCGCGGACATCACCAGATCGACGTCGTCATGACGATGAAGATGACGCTGGAACACGAACTCCCCCTTGAATGCAGCAGTCCCCAACTGCCGCCGCACCGTGGTGTGGAGGCAGTCCTCCATCTTGCACGAGGGGTACGACAACGCACCGGTGGATGGGGGCACCGGAGCTTCACGTGGGACCGTGGACGCTAAAATCACGGCCTCGTCGGCTGGACACGGGATGGGGCATCTACGGTTCGAAACTCCTCGACGCGCAATGGGATGCGAAACGCACGGATGAGGTACGGCGGCTGCTTCGGGTTGCGATCACACACGCTCGCCACACCGTCGTCTTCGTCCGCCCGGGCGATGCTCTCCCCCTCGCCCCGCCGCCCCCGGCCACGGACTGAACGGTCAAGCGGCCTCGCATCCAGTGGTGCCGCTGTCCCGTAGGCCACAGCGGCTCGCATGCCGTGCCCGGCTCGGTATGCCGGTCCGACAGCCGGCCGTCCCTGTCCTGCACCACAACCAACCTCCACCCAACATCAAATGAGCACTCAATGAGTGCTAACCTCAATGGAGATTGCCTGCCGGACACGCGAAGGGGCGAGCATGGCCGAGGAATCGGCGAACAACGCGGTGAAGCGGCGCCGTGCCGAGCTGAACCTCACACAGCAGGAGACGGCTCGACGCGCTGACGTATCTCTGGCGACCTGGCGGCGCTTCGAGAACAGCGCAGACAGTGCCAGCGCACTGGACGGGTTCCGGGCGGACAACCTGCAAGGATTCGCCCGGGCACTGAAGCTCAGCGTCACAGCGCTGAGGCAACTGACTGATGCCGAGGCCGCTCCGGGGGCCGAAGAGCGCGTCGAGATCGACCAGTCGGTCACCGATGTCGTGCAGTTGTTCAACAGGTCTTTCACGGGTGAGCCGCTCACCCCGGCAGACGCCATGGCCCTGGCCAACACCGTCGACTTCTCCGATTTCGCCCCCACCCGGGACGGCAAGCTGCACCTGGACACCTCGTTCAACTACGAGTTCGCCGCCTACCTGAAAGGCGAGGCGACGATCCGGGACGTCGGCCTGCTGCGCGACCTGCCTGAACTGGCTCTCATCCAGGTCAACAACCACTGGCTGGTGCGCATGGGTGAGCGCATCATGCGGATCGGCAGCGAACTGGGACAAGGGCGTGTCCCGCGTCCTCAGTACCTGGCCGACGAGTACGCCCTGTGGATCGTCATCCAGAACACCGATCCGCCTCAGATCGGCGACGTCCTCGACATGTTCCCCGGACTCCGGAACGCAGATGACGTGTTCGGCTACGACCCCGATGCCGATGAACCCGACGACGAACGCTCGATCCGCGAGGACTGGATGAACCGCATGGTGGGCGGCCTCCTCCCGCCGGACGAAAGTCACGGCCACCGGCGGTATGACCTGACCCTCATGGAGGCGTACGGACAAGGCGTCTACGACCCCGGCGACCCCCGTCACCCTCTTCGCTGGTTCGACCGGGACGACCTGCGTGAACGGTGCACATCGGAGCTGGCCTTCGTCAGACTGGCGAAAGAGGAACAGGAGGCCCGGACCGCCGAAGCGTTCAACCGCATGTCGGAACTGCTGCGTCCGGGAAGAGCCGACGACTCCCACTGACCACAGTGGTTCATCCAGGCCGCGACGGGCGGGGGCATCACGGACGGCGGCGCCCACTGCGTGGGCATAACCGCTGTTTCCCGCCTGGGCCTAGGGTGTCGGGCGCGGTGATCGCAGGATCGGGTTCCAGGCGAACCAGTCCAGGGTTCCGGCGCCCAGTTCCCACGGGGACTCCAGCAGCAGGTTCCGGGTTGCCTCAAGGTCCGCGGTGACGGGAGCAGGAGCGGGACCGATGTGGGTCATCAAGTCGCCCCGCGCGTGCCAGAACTCCTCGTCCCCGCCGCGCAGTCGGTGTATCGCCGCGTCCACGCAGGCCGACCATTTCGGCATACCGTAGTGATCGTCGTGGGTCCCGATCCGGGGAGCGCCGGCGAAGACGAGGAAGTCGTCCGGCGGCAGGATCTTCTCGAAGTGCCTGAACATGTCGATGCGCTGTTTCACCTGCTTCTTGATCTCCCCGAGGAATCCCCAGCCGAAGTCCGTCAGGGTCCCCTCGCATCCCGGCCAGATCATGTCCCGGTCCAGGACCAGGTCCTCCAGCTCGTAGAGACGGAACTGGTCGTCGGAGCCCAGGACGTCGAAGGCCTGCCGGGTGAGCCAGGTGTTGCGGGCGAACATCGTCCCGTCGCGCAACGCCTTGCGACGGCTTGTCGGCCGGGAAGCGTGCGCGTCCTCGATCGGACCGTTGCGCCACACGGACAGGACGAGCCCGTGGGCCGCCGCCCACCGCAGTCCGTCCTGCGTCGTGAAGACGCCCATCTCCTCAAGACGCTGCCGTGCCCAGTCCAGCGCATCCTGAATATCCTCGTCCACCGCTCCACTCTCCCCCATGACTCGCCAACTCCTCCTCTTCTTCCCGGTGTTCGTGTCATCCGTGCCACGGCGCTCCCGGAAGACGCGACCGTACGCGGGCCCCGCCGCCAAACCTCGGTGCCGTCATCTGCCGTAGCCGTGGGGTCCGGCAGGCCCGCCCTCAGGCGGACGGGGGACGTTGGAAGGCCGTGCCGAGCGCGCGCAGTTCAGCGCGCCGGGCCTGCATGAGTTCCTCCGGCCGACGCAGGGCGGTGTCCAGAAGCCACACCCCGCGGCGGAACGGCTGGAAGCCGATGCTCTCCCACAGTGCGGCGATCTTCTTCTTCGCCTGGAGCCGGTAGGCCTCGGTGACCTGCTCACGGCCTTCGGGGTACTCCCCCATGGCGGGAAATACCGCCACCGCGCAACAGCCCCCGGACAGGCGGCGGACCGCCTCGCCGGCGAGGGCCGGACCCAGTCCGAAACCTCTCCATTCCTTGTCGAGGCTGACGCGGTCGAGGATCAGCAGATCACCGACGGGCTGGGTGACAGCTTTCTCGAATGCGGCGCTGTAGCCGGTGCGTTGGGAACGGCCAAGGACCGCGGAGACAATGACCTCAAGATCGCCGGACTCTGCGTCCGCCACCTCCCACCGGTTGTCGCCGGTGTAGTCACGCAGCCGCCACAGGATGAGGTGCCCGATCTTGGTGCCTGCGGCCGGGGCGCGGCCGCCCCCGTCCTCTCCTTCGTCTTCCCACTCCTCGTCACCCGTACTGGCTGGGGGATGTTTTGCTGATCAGCTTCTCTTGGAGGCTCTGCCGCCAGTCGTCACCGGTCGCGGGGAGGGCTGGTATGGCGCTGACGTTATCGACCAGCAGGTCATGACGTGCCGCCACGTGGACGAGCAGGGGCCGGATGGCGGCGAGGACCTCCTTGGTGAAGCGGGCAACGAGGTAGAGCGGAACGATAAGTGCGACGTCTTCGCCTTCCTCGGACAGGCCGCTGGGGACATGCTCGATGTCTTCCACGTCCGCCAGCAAGGCGGCAGCCTGGCTGTTTCCGTCCTCGTACAGCAGGAACGCTGTCTGAGCCAGGACGCGATGCAAGATGGCCGTCAGGGTCTCGTCCGGCTCCGGTGACATGTCGGCGGCCGGAACGGCACCGGGCGCATGCACCTATGTGGGACCCTCAGAGCTGGGGAGGTCAGGGGGAGACGGGGTCCTGCCTTGCACCAGCAGCTCTACCGCGGGCGGAGGATTGGGAAACTCTGCGAGTACCTCCTCGAGCACGCTGCGACAATCCGAGTTGATCAAGGTGTCGTATGCGCCCGGGCTGAACATGTTGAGCGTCAGCGTGGTGCCGTCGTAGAAGAGCACGCTCGCGTTCTGGCTCAGGAGGATCCAAGCGAACCGCATCCGCTCTTTGACGGCTTGCAGAAGCTGCGGCCACAGCTCCTGTGTGTCTGCCGTCCCGTCCGTCATGGCACCCTCCCCGTGTGCTGCCCCCACCAGCAGCGTAGGAAGAGACACCGGCCGTCAGAGGCGGATCGCTGCTGCCGTTACCCGTATGCATGAACTCCGTCCCCACAGAAGGGACTTGGACTGGCCGATCCAGAACTCGCCGCATCCGCACGGCCTCGACCGGATGGCCCGTCTGACCAACTCGTCCACCCCCGGTTAGAGATGCGGCAGCTCGCGCTGTACGGAGCGGCCGTCGCTCAATCGGTGTGCCGTTCTGGAGAATCCTGCGCCCGACCGGGGGCTCCGCGAGAGGATGCACTGGGTCGGTGGGCAGTACGCAGTGGGTCACCGAAGGCGCATGGTTCCCGGACCGGCCGAACCCCAGCATGTCTGTGGGGGTTGGATGGCGGTGGACGCTGCGGGAGTGGGATGAGCGGGGGGACATGGCGACGTGGTTCGAACGTATGGCAGCGATTCCTGGTGTGCGGTTCACCGGAAGCCCTGGTGTCGTCCGCGAAGCGCTCGCAGAGGCCCGCGTCCGTCCGAAGGTGTCGTACGGCTCGCTGACGTGGCCGTCTGCTGAGGGCCGCACGTCGGCAACGCCGGCCAGCCGGCATGTGCCGGTGGAGGCGAGCGGAACGGACCTGGTCACCCGGGTCTGGGAGGCGCTGGAGCTTCCCGGTGGGGCGATGGACTACCACTTCGTCCTCCAAGGCGCGGTGGACCGCTTGTGGAGCGGCAGACGCTCCTACCCTGACGGGCTTGAGCTGCTTGAGGTGTTCGCGCTGCTGGACTTGGAGTTGATGGAGGCTGCCCCGCAGGCCGTCTCCTTTGACACCGGTTCCGTCCCGACCTCGTTCGTTCACGTGACGTCCGCTCCCCGGCTGGTGATGCTGCTGGAACGCGAAGGCGCCTTCACCAACGCCCTCGAAGTGGCGCGACGGCTGGCCCGTTTCGAGCAGGGTGAGGATGCGGTGGACCGTCTCTCGGAGAAGATCGGCGCACTGGCGGCCGAGACGACGGCTGGCGGGGCGGCATGAGTGCCGGGCTGGAGCTGCTGATCCCCTCGGCGTCCTACCTGGAAGAGGCCTTCCTGCGCTGGGTGCTCACTCCAGCCGCGCAGCGGGGCATCGTGGCGCATGTGCACAGTCAGCATCCGGTGACGGTCAACGAGCGCACCTACCGGCTGGACTATCTGATCGCTGGCGAGTCGCTGCAGCTGGCCGTGGAGTTGGACGGGTTCGCCTTCCACAGTGACCGGGCCGCCTTCACCTACGACCGGTTGCGGCAGAACGACCTGGCGGCCACAGGGCTGACGGTGCTGCGGTTTTCCTACGATGCGGTGCGCCTGGACACCGCCCGCTGCGTCGCGCAGTTGCAGGCGATGCTGCGCCAGGATGCCGTGCTCTCGCCACTGGTCATCGCCGCGCCGCGCGTCGAGGTCCCGGAGATGGTGGGCGATCCCCTGCGGGCGGCCGATCCGCCTCGGGGTACCCGGTCATCTGCAGCTGAGGCCTACTTCGCCGGTGTGCGCGCTCAGGTGACCCGAGAGCCGTTGCGTACCTGCCAGGACGAGGCCCTGGCCGCGCTGGCCAACTACTACGCTTCCGGCGGTCGGCATGCGGCCACAGTGATGGCGGTCGGGGCCGGAAAGACCGCGCTGGGGGTGGCGGCCGCGTTGTCCTTCACCAGGCGGCGAGCGCTGGTGGTGACGCCGGGCTCGGTCATCCGCGGCACCTTCGCCAAGGCACTCGACCCCGGTGTGCCGGGCAATGTCCTGTACGGGCTGGCGGGCGGGCCCCTGCTGCCGGGTGCCCAGCCGCCGGCCACACTGGTGCTGGACGCGGAGGACGGGCAGGTCAGCCAGGTGAGTCGGCAGCGGTTGCTGGCTGCGGACGTGCTGGTCACCAACTTCCACGCGCTGGGTACTGGCGACAAGGGCGGGGACCTGCTGGCCAAGCTGGAGCCGGGCGATGTCGACTTCATCGTGGTCGACGAGGCTCATATAGCGGCCAGCGCTTCCTACCAGCGGCTGTTCGCCCACTTCCGGGATGCGCGCACGCTGTTGATGTCGGCGTGCTTCCAGCGTCTGGACGGCAAGCCGATCGACGCCGATGTCGTCTACCGCTACCGGCTGGTGGATTCCATCGCGGACGGCTCGGCGAAGAACCTGCGCGTGCACCGGTTCGCCCCGGACGCGGCGACGACGGTGTACGAGGCGGTGTGGCCCGACGGGCGACGCGAGCAGATCACCGGCCGCGATGCGTTGTTGGCCGCGTTGGGCGACGAGCGGAGGATGGCCCGCATCACCGCGCAGTCCGATGCCTCGATCCGGCAGGTGATGAACGTGACGCGGGCCTGTCTGGATGCGCAGGCCAAACTGCTGGCCCCGGTCAAACCCCGGGCGCTGTTTGCGGCGATGGGTGAGGCCCACGCTCAGCAGATCGCCCGGATCGCCGAAGAGCACGGCATTCCCTGCGCCACGCTGCACCACAGCATGTCGCCGTCGTCGATCAAAGCCACCCGGCGGCGCTTCGAGTCGGACGCGGGTGATCTGCAGGGCATCGCGCAACTGCGGATGCTTGGCCAGGGCTACGACTTCCCGCCCATCACCGTCGTCGTACCGGTGCGTCCCTATGGCAGTTTCGGCGAGTTCTACCAATTCATCGGACGTGGCGTGCGGGTGCTGCGCCAGCCGGGCCTGGCAGCCGATCAGCAGTATCTGGATGTGGTCTGCCATGCCGAACTCGGCCTCGAGGAGCATCTGGAGGCCATGTGCGCGGACAACGACATGGATCCCGCGCTGCTGCTCGGCGTTCCCTTGATCGACACCTCCACGCTGGAGGCAGACTTCGCCGGCGGTCACAACCTCGGGGAAGGGGACTCTGACAGTGCGCTCCCGGGCGGAGTCGACGCGTTCGTGCTGTACGAGCAGGGGCGTGTTGAGCAGCGGGTCGTGCATGACCTGGACCGGGTGGAGGCCCGGCGGGCGGAGCGGGAAATGCAGCTGATGGCCCAGCGCTACGCCGTCTACGCGCAAAACACCGCGACTCCGATGCCGTTTGAGAAGTTCGTCGACTACATCCGGAGGCTGACCGGTGGCCAGTGACCAGCCGCGCTGGTGGCAACCCGTTATCGATGCGTCCCCCGAAGACGCGCTTGCCCTCGAGGCAGCTGCCGGCCAGCAGCAAAGGTTCGTCCAGCTCGACACGCTCGCCACCCGGTTGCTGACTGCAGCGCTCCACGGCCAGCCCACGGTCTCGGTGGTCCGCAGCACCGGGCCGCAGGCCGCGGACAACGTCGAGGTGCTGGGGCTCAACTCCCAGGAAAAGGCGTGGTGTGCTGAAACGTTCGGGGTGCCGGAGCAGCAACGGCGCGGTGCCTGGTACCTGCCGCAGAAGCTGGCGCTGAAAGCCGGGGCGGTGAACCTGCCCCAGCTGGTGCGCGAACGCCCAGCCCATGCCCTGACGCTGGCCGCGGACGACTCGGCCGGCGTGAGCCTGGTGGACGGCGCAGCCGACGCGGTGCTGCTGTGGGCAGTGCTGGTCCCGTCGTTCGAGACACTGATCGAACCGATCCGGGTTCGGGCAGCGGGGCCTGGGAAAACGACCGACGACCAGCGGCAACTGTGGTCCGGCATCGAGGAACGCTACCGGCTGCTGGGCATCGCCGGCGATGTTCTGGATGCCTTCCGCTTCGGCGGCGGATGGCACCGGCTGGACCGGCACGGCCAGCAGCACGCCCGCCTGCGCCTCCTGGACGCTTTGGCGGCCGTTGATCCGCTGCAACTCGTCACCCGCCATCGCATCCTGCAGCTGCAGGCGCTGATGGCCGGATTCGCCAAGAAATCCAAGACCGGCACCGCCCTCGCGCGCCGGGTTGTGACGCGCGCACTGCAGCCGGTTGTCTCCGGCTACTTCGCCGGCGACTGGCTGGCCACGCTGGACTACCTGCAGGCGCCGCCGCACCCGGACGAGGAGGTCATCACCGCGCTGCCCGAACCGCGCCTGTATGTGGGAATGTCCGCCCAGGCGGCCGACATGGCAGCCGAGGCAGGCATCCCAGAGGACGAGATCCACGCGATGCTCGCGGCCTTCCTCGGCGGCCCGACCTCCCTCTCCCCCGTCGAAGAACACGTGGCGGCCCTGCGCGAGTGGTGGACGGCCTTCGACCAGGCACACGCCGTCCAAAGACCCGGCATGCGGCCGCTGTGGGGGCTCGTCGACGACAACATCATGGCCTTTTCCTGGCAGGACGAACACGGATTCACCCAGCAGCTGTACCGGCAGGTGCTGCCCGCTTCCGTCAACGAGCAGGTGGACCGGCTGTGGCAGTCGGTGACGCTGCAACGTCACGCCAAGAGCCTCGTCAGCAACCCCCGCCCCCACCAGCTGATGGCCGAAGCCCTCGGCCCCGCCCTGGAGTTCTGGCACGGCGTCGCGCTCACCGCCTGGTTTGTATGCGAAGGCCCCTACTCCCGCGCTCCCCTGTCCGGTGTGGCCGCCTACTACCGCCGCACCCTCACCGCGCTGACTGCCGCCGGCTGCCCGGTCCCCCCGGACTTGTTCGAGGAACTGCGCATCGCTGAGCAGCACCTGGGCCCCGAAGAGATGATCATCAAGGAGCGCACAGAGCTCCCGGCGGACACCGCCATCGGCGCCTTCACCATGACGTCGACCATCAGCGGCGGCAGCCGCCGCGAAGGCTTCGAACGGGCCCGCGACATCATCACCCGCCATCGTCGTGCCTGGACCGAGCAGTACCTCGACACCTACCTGCAGCAGCGCTGGCGCACCGCCTTGGAAGGCGTCGCCCAGGCGCACCACCGGTTCGTGGCCGCGAAGGGCCGTCCGCCCACCCTGATCCAGTTCGCCCAGTTCGCCACCGCCGCAGCCAACCAGTGGACCGGCGGCGACCTCGGCGCTCTCTACACCGCGATCGGGGAACCCGCACCCGCCCAGCAACTGCACCCGGCCCGTCTGCTGCCGGGTGACGGCTATGACGTCGCCCAGCGCGTCTACACCGCGCTCGGCGGCACCACGGTCGACAACGACCTGCGCATGAACCAGCCCGAAGAAGCCCGACGGCAGTGGCAACTCAGCCGCCTAGCCGTCGAAAGCCTGCGATACCTGCAGCTCCACGAAGCGCTCGGACAGCCCCCAACGGGCAAACAGTTCGGCTCTTCACGCCTGGCCTGGCCATGGCCCGGAGAGGAAACTGAGGGCTGGCCGCTTTTCCAGCACGCCCTCGCCGCTCTGACCAACACCAGCCCGCCCGCAAGTGAACCTGCCGCAGGGACGGCCGAGGCCGCCCCAAGCCTGCTGGACAACACCAAGCACGTGCTGGCCAAGGGAGCCAACGCCCCTCTGCGAACCGAATCGGTAGCGGTGCGCCTCATCACTACCGGCGTGCCCGTCGATGTCTCTGCCGTACTCCTCACCAGCCACGGCAAAGTACGCAGCGACCACGACCTGGTCTTCTACAACCACCCGCACCACGACGGAGTCCGCACCAGCGGCGACACGGTCACCGCAGATCTGCCGCACGTACCCGATGACGTCCACACCGTGGCCGTCATGACCAGCATCGACCTCGAAGCCCAACCCACCGCTTCCTTCGACCAGAACACCACGTGGCACGTCGAGGTCACCCAACCCGCTGGCGGCGGAATCGTCTTCACGCCTGCCCCGTTCGTCTCGGGCGAGACCGTCACCATCGCTATGGAGATCTACCGGCATGGTTCGGGCTGGAAAGTACGTGCTGTCGGCCAGGGCTACGACACCGGGCTTGCTGGCCTGGCCGCGGACTACGGCATCAACGTCGAACCCTGACGGCAATGTCAGTGCCTGTCGCTAGGGTCGATTCTGTGATCAGTGGCCAAGAGCCAAACCCGCCGGCCGGCAAGGAGGCATAGCGGAAGGCAGTCCGTCGCTCGTCCCCTGCACGCGGGTGCGATCGTGACCGAAAGCCACATCATGCGTCGGGTACTACGGGAACTGCTGTGATCGCAGGAACCGTCCTTCATCCCGTGCCCACTGGTTGCCGGGGTTCGGGAGCTGCAAGAGGTGGCGCACGGTAAGAGAGGGATGGACATGTCGCGTGGGCGCAGAGTCACGGTGACGGTTGCCGCTGTGGCCGTTATCGCCTCAACTCCCGCTTTCTGGCTGCTCGATGGGCCGAATGCCGGGCAGATGGTAGGGGCTTCGGTGCAGGGCGCGACAGGGGTGTACGCCTTGTTGTGGGCCTGGATCCAGCCAACCGCACGGGCACGGGACACCGTCACACGGACGGGGCGGGCTGAAGCGTACCGCGGAGGAGAGGCCCACACCGGCATTCGCCGTCGTCATGGAGGCAGCGGAGAGGGGAGTGTGGAGCAGAGCGGGGATGCGAGCGCCCGCGGGCAGGGTAGCAGGGCCGGCACCGGCATCGACTACACCGGCTAAGGCTGCCATGGCGGCGGGGTGGATGGTGAGAGGGCCGATGAAACGGTTCCGGGTGAGGCGCCCGACCCGTGGCCAGGACGGCACCGAGCAAACGGCGCCGCCCGTCAGCGTCAGCGAGAGCGGTGATGCCGTCGCCACGAATAGCGGCGATGCGCTGAGCGGCTACCGCGGCCCGGGCCCCCAGGCGGATGGCCGGGCCGTGCGGGTGGAACGGTCAGGCGATGCGATCGCCGCGGCCGCCCATGCGATGGCCATCAGCGGCAATGTAAGCCAAGTGCTGGTCTCTGCTCCCCCGCCGCGCCAGCCGTTACATTGGCCCGTCCGGTTGGGCTCGGTACCGGTGCTTGCGTCTGCATTCCAGGACCGGTCTGCGGTGCGCGATCGGATCGATCAGGCCAGGGCAGGCCATACCACGGTGGTGCTGGCCCAGGTCCTGTCCGGCGGCGGGGGCGTGGGCGTGGGCAAGACCCAACTCGCTGCCGCCTATGCCCACCAGGCTCTGGAGGACGGCATCGACCTGGTGGTGTGGGTCGACGCCAGTGACATCGAGCAGGTCATCGCACGGTACGCGCATGCCGCACACGTCGTGGAAGCGGCGGCGGAACACCTTCTGGGCAAGAGTGCTGAGTCCGACGCCGGACTGTTCCTTCAGTGGCTGGCGACCACCCGACGCCCGTGGCTGCTCATCCTTGACGACCTCACCGATCCAGAGGCCATGCAGAAGTGGTGGCCGCCGTCCTCCGCTTTCGGTTGCGGCCGCATCGTAGCGACGACCCGCCGCCACGACGCGGTGCTGTCCGGCGGCGGCCGAGCCGTGGTGGACATCGACACCTACAGCACGGAAGAGGCCGAGGCCTATCTGCACGAGCGGCTCGACTCGGCGCATGCCGCCCATCTAATGGACTCTCAGGCCGGTGAACTGGCCGCAGCACTGGGCTACCTGCCGCTGGCTCTGTCGCACGCGACCGCCTACATGGTCAACGAAGACATCCCTTGTACGGAGTATCTGCACCGCTTCAACGGCAGCACAGCACGCCTGGACGACCTGCTGCCACGCACGGCAGACACCGAGGGCTACGGGCGGCAGGTCGCCGCGGCTCTCCTGCTCTCATTGGATGTCGCGCAAGCGAGCGAGCCCGTCGGCCTGGCTGTTCCGGTCATACGTCTGGCCGCCGTTCTGGACCCGGCCGGACACCCCCATTCCCTGTGGGCCAGCGACGCCGTCACCCACTACCTCGACACCCAACGCACCGCACCTCCCAACGGAGTTACCGCCGCCGTTGATCCCGACCAGGTGCGGGCAGCCCTGCGACTTCTGCACCGCTACGGCCTGCTCTCCGATCACGCTCAGGCTGGTTCCCGCGCGGTGCGGCTGCACGCCCTGACCGCACGAGCCGTACGCGAGTACACTCCCGACGCCACGGTGCAGGCGGTGGTGAAAACCGCCGTCGACTCGTTGAGGGAACTGTGCGACGAGGTCCCGTGGTTCGACCGTGAGACGACAGCCGTGCTGCGCACCAACATCGACAGCGTCGATGCATGCGCCGGGGACCTGCTGTGGAATGTCAAAGGCCATTACCTCCTGCGCTGGACTTTGCGCAGTCTGATCAGTGTCGGCCTTGCCACTGCAGTTCCCTACGGGCAGCGGCTGATCGGCATCAGCGAGCAACTGTTGGGCCGCGCTCACCCCATGACCCTCGTCGCTCGACGCGATCTCGCATGGGCCTGCCTCCTCGCGCGCCGTCACAAGGATGCCTTCACGCTCCTGCAGGAGGACTTTCCCCACCAGGACGAGCGTCTGGCCCGTGAACGACAGGAGCCCTCTACGGCTGCCCGTGGGCGCGTCCATGCCCTTGCACTGCTGGAGGACACCGTTGCTGTTCGCGCACGACTGTTGGGTCCTGGAGACCGCGCGACCCTGGAATGCCAAGTCAAACTCGCCGTCCTGTACTGGTCCCGGGGCGACAGGTCGGCGGCCACTGCCCTGCTGAAGCGATCCCTCACCGGCTGCCGGACAACGTTCGGCGCCGACCATCCGTACACCGTCTCGGTCGACAACCGGCTGTCCCACTGGCAAGAGCAGCACAAGAGGCGCTGGTGGAGTTGCACACGCAGCCAGTCCAAGCCGACGTAGCCAGCCGAACGATCGGGGCAACTCCCGCGCGATGGGTGCGGCTTCCCGCCTCCTCACAGCCCTTCGGCCACGGTCGTCCACAGTCCTCCGCCCCGGCGTTCAGGTGGAGGCGCCAGAATCCCAGGCACCGGCGAACAGATGCACGTTCCGTCAGACACACAGCTCATCAGGCAACAGCCAAAAAACAAGATCAATCTCATACGCAGGCAGGGACACGAGCCTACGGAACAGCAGACGATCGTCTTGGGCATCGACGGCGACCTGCGCCACGAAAGAGCGATCGATCCGCAGCTCGCTCATCGGCAACCGTCGTAGATGCGCCATGGGATGCCTGACCAGCACAAACCTAGCCGCCCAGGCCACGCAGCCGTAAAGAAATCCTGAGCCGATCACCATGTTCCGAAACGATCACTAACCACCCGGTGCAACGATGCCAGCGAGGGCACCTCGCCCCCGGCCTCCATCAGATGCCGGTGCAGCGCCGACATGTTCCCTCTCGCCTGCGCC
This sequence comes from Streptomyces sp. NPDC056486, assembly GCF_042795295.1. Taxonomy (NCBI): domain Bacteria; kingdom Bacillati; phylum Actinomycetota; class Actinomycetes; order Kitasatosporales; family Streptomycetaceae; genus Streptomyces; species Streptomyces sp. NPDC056486. The sequence goes on along the minus strand of NZ_JBHTSF010000136.1, from coordinate 8,068 downwards.
AGCACCTCCCACGCATGGTCGGACAATTCCAGCCGGGCCCGCTGCCTCGGCTCTACGCGGCCCTCCGTCCGCGCCACATCCAGCCAGCACCACACCGAGCGCACATTCACCCCGCCGACCTGGGCGCCCGCACGCAGATGTGCCGTCGTCCACGCCCCGGCCATATCGAGCTCCAACAGCCGCGCAACCAGCGCCGGCCTGGACACCCTCACCCCCGCCGTCACCCCACCCCACCCCACACCACACCCTTCCACCCGCGCAAAACCGACACCGGTCACCGTGCCCCCACGCAGCCACCGAAGAATCAGAAGCACCGTTCCCAAGACAGTGGAACGGAGCGGGGTGTACCGGCCCACGACAGCCACGCCCGCCCCATATACCGCCCCGCGTCAGTGACTACGCCCTACCTCAACACCCGACCAGCGAAACAGCCCCGACCTGACCTGCCGTCACTGACACCCACCCACCGACACCAAACCGGCGCATCGCACCGTGTTGATCACCGAGACGCGTTCGATCCCGGGTCCATCCCCGCAGGCGCGGGGAGCAGGTCGTGGATTCACTGCTGTTCCTCTACCTGACGGGGCCATCCCCGCGCGTGCAGGAAGCAGAGCGGACGTCAGCCGCGCTCCGCGAGTGTCGGTGTGAGGACTACAGGACATCCTTGACGGTTTGTCGTCAGGAGATTCTTGACGCGCTCTCTGGGTTGCCAGGGCGGTGACTCCACGCTTGCGCGTTGCGGACCTCGGCCGCGGCGGCGTACGCGCTCCGGGCCTGGCCTCGCCTATTCGGACCGTGGAACGGGCCGCCGCGAGGGGCGCCGCTCAAAGTCGCGCCATCCCCGCAGACTCCAGAGCCTTGCGGGCGGCGCGGTAGCCCGCGATCTTAAACGCTAGTTCGTGGGAGCCGAACGTGTCGGCGCGGGCGCACTGCAGCACCACCCGAGCGGCGGTCACAATGCCGTGCTCGGGCAAGCTCAACTGTTCCTCGATCCCCGCGGCAGTCGCCGCGAAGAAGCGTGGCAGATCCTCGGCAGGCTCGTACTCCACCGTTAGCTCCCGGGCCACCTCGAAGACGAAGCCCTCCGCTGCAGGCTCGAAATCCACCGCTACCTCTGCAAAATGCGGCGCGCAGTTCTGCCTTCGATGCAGCACGTACACGCCACGGATCGGATACGGCGGAAACAGAGGCCTCGCTGACGTCATGCCGGAACGCTACCCCTGCCCGGCTACCCCGCCTCCGCCGTCGAACTTGGTGACGACCAGCCTGCCTATGTGGCAACTATCGTGCTCCGGTTCAGGCGGGTCGCGGGTCGCCGGCTCTTCGTGGCCGTGGAGACGATTGTGCCCTGGTCTGACTTCACAGAGTATGAATCAGACCAGGGCGGTTCTCCTGGGAGGCGAGGAAGCGGGCCCGCGGGCGCTGCGGCCTGGACTAGGAGGATTCGGAGCAAACTCCACCAAGTTGAGTATCTGACCTTGCCGCCTCGACTTGGCTGAGGCGCCGCACGCCGATGTTGCCTACAGCCCTGTCCTCATGGCTATCCGCTCGGTGTACGGGATTGCCTCATCCTGGGGCACGTCGTCAACGGGAAGGATTCAGCCCGGTGGCCCGAAGGTTGCACGTACGACGGCCGTGAACCGACGGGATACCCCAGTGACACGACGGCGGTCATGTAGACGCTGATCTCCTCAGCCAGCCCCCGGGCCGCCGCCGCGCGGCTCGTCTCCCCGGGGTCGGTCGGCGCCTTGGTGCTGTCCGAGTTCCGCACACGGCTGGTCGAGCACGGGATGGAAGAGAAGGTGCTCGACCTGCTTCCACGACCTGCTTCCACGACCTGCCGAGCCGCTGTGAGGCAACTGCGCTGCTCGACGCCCTGATGGGCGGCGGCATCGGCTGACAGTCAGGCGCGCCCGAGCTGCGTGCCTGCGTGGTGACGACTTGAACACGATCCTGGCCATGGTCCGTTTCTAGCTGGCGCCGACAAGTGACCTTCTGCCCGGATCCGATCGACCGGATCTTGTGTGCGTCGAACGGGTCGCGGACTCGGCATATTCCTGGCTACGCTTCCGACGGGACTGACAACCAGTGCCACTCGCCCATCACCAACAAGGAGACACATGGTCGAAGTTCGGGTCGAGACCGTGGCTCTGGACGCAATGGGCACCCGTCAGATCTCAAGTCGCACACGGTCCAGTTCTTCCCTTGGAGATCGTGCCGCCGAGCTGGAGGAAGCCATCGTCCAGGCCTCGGTCATCGCCCAGCAGTCCCTCTCCCAGGTACCTCGCCGGGACGGCTGGCAGGTATCGAGCATGGACGTCACCTTTGGGCTCACCTTGGCGGCCGAGGCAGGAGTCATCCTGTCCAAGGCGTCAGCCGAGGCGTCGTTCGAGGTCACTCTCACCGTGGAGCGGGCCCCGGAGACACCGTGACCAGCGCAAGCTACTGGGTCGAGCTCTTCCAGTCTGAACAGCGCCTCGGAGGTGGCTTCCTGCTGACGCGCCGATATGTGGTGACCGCACTGCATTGTTTGCGGGGCCTCACATCGCTGGACGAGCACGTGGACATCGTCCTGGCGGACGGCAGCCGACTTGCCGGCCAGGTATGCCGCCGCGAAAAAGACGCCGACTTGGCCCTGATCATGATCTCCACCACGTACGACGTGCTGCTGCCGATACCCCAGGCCGGCGTCGCTCACGGCGGGGACAACTGGCACAGCCCGTACCGTCCCGCAGCGTCCGAAGTGCATCTCAGGGGGCAGGTGGACAGTGGTATGGCGGACTACCTCTGCGAGGGGGGTGCAGTCATCCAGGCGCTGCAACTGACAGCGCACCAACTCCTGGGCGACTACTCGGGCTACTCCGGCGGGCCGGTGGTCAAGGGCGTTCCGGAGGAGCACGAACCCGTGATCGTGGGCATCCTTCTGGAGCAGGCCCCGGACCGGGCCACCGACGATCGCTCTGCCAACGTCCTCTTCGCCGCCACCATCGGGGAGGCCATGCGCCGCTTCGATCAGTTCGATGTGGGGCATCTGATGGACGTACTCCACCCTGCGACCTCGGTGTCCCAACAGGCCACGAACAGTACAAAGTTGACCGTGGACTCAGCCGCCGCAGCGGCGGAGTCGTGGTTCGATCTCGTCGACGAGTGGGCGAAGCGCCGGGTTCTCGATCCGTCCCAGGTTGCCGAACTCAAGTTCATGGCCGCGAAAGCAGTCATGGAACGTCAACTGCGTGGTGACGAGGCGTGACTGATCTTTGGCAGCAAGCGATGGCCAGCGCCGAACGCGCCCTCCGTGGGGACGTCGCCGCCCGCCTGAGTGCGTCACAGGCCGCAGTGGCACTGCGCGGAGACCCGGATCCGCTCCGGCGGCCACGTCTCGGCAGGGATCTCGCCTACGTGACATCGCTACTCGAAGCCCTCCATCTGGGCGCGGAATCGCGCGCTCTCCTGGAGAACGTGGTCTCACGTCTCCACTGGGACCCGAAATCCCTCTCACTGCCGGGCGACGCCAGGAACGAGTTGGCAGTCATCCTGGCGGACCGCGGCTTTGTCACTGCCGCAGTCACCGTCTTGTCGCCGGCCATCGCCTTAGGGGAAGAGGACGACGAGGGCGGGGCCGCCACCCGGAACCTGGCGAACCTGGCTGCGATCAAGCTCCGACTGGGCGATCTCCCCGGAGCCACAAGCGCGGCTGAACAGGTCCTGGGCCGCAGTACCCGTGACGACTCCCTACAAGAGCAACTGGAGATCCAGCTGCTGGCGAAGTCGGTGCTGGCGGAGACCGCCCGCCAACAGGGACACCACGCCGAAGCGGACGAAGTGGTGCACGACGTCGCTCGTACGGCCCGGCAGCTGGTACGGCATCTCGGCAGCGACCATCCGCAGTCACTCTCGGCGCTGATCACCCTGGCCCGGGCCGAGTTCAGGTCAGCGATGGCAGCAGCCGACCGCGAACGATGGGAGCGGGCGGCCGACGTACTCGCCGTCGCCGCGCAGAAGGCGTCCGCGATGCTCGGGCCACGCCATCCGCTGTCCCTCTCCGCCCTGGAGAGCCTCGCGGCCACGGAGTTCGAGGCCGCGCAGGCCCTGGGCGACGAGCGGCGCCTTGAAGGCGCTCGGGCCATGCTTGTCGCCGCGGCACAACGCTCCGAAGGCGAACATCGAGTGGCTGCGGCGCGGACGCGTTCGTCGCACACGCCACCCCCTTCAGTCCGAGCCGAAACAGCTGCGGGGCCGGCCATTCAGCCGATCCCGACAGTGCCGGTGGCTCGGGCACCTCAACCAACTGCGTCGCAGCAACGGACGGCAGAAGAAACCGCGTCCCTTCGCTTCAGCGTGCTCGGGCCGGTGCGCGCCTGGCGCGGCGCGGAGCCCCTGCCCACCGGTACGCCACAGCAACGCGCCGTGCTGGCCGCACTGCTGTTCCGCGAGGGCCGTACGGCCACAGCGAGCGAGCTGATCGACGATCTGTGGGGTGACGAGCCGCCGTCCCAAGCCCTGGCGGCCATACGCACGTACGCGTCCCGGCTGCGCAAAACCCTGTCCGCCGAGGCACTGGTCAGTGAGTCGGGCGGCTACGCAATCCGGATCTCGGGAGGGCGCGACTCCCTGGACTTGGCGCTGGCCCAGGAATTGGCGATGGACGCGGAGGGGGCGAAGGAAGCCGGGGACCTGGTTCACGCGCATGCTCTGCTCAACAAAGCACTGAGCCTCTGGGACGGGGAGGTCCTGGCGAACGTTCCGGGACCGTACGCGCAAAGGCAGCGAAAGCGGCTGAACGAATGGCACCTGCAGCTCCTCGAATCCCGCCTGGACATCGACCTGGAACAGGGCCGCCACGGGGAGGCAGTGTCGGAGCTGACGGCGCTCACGGCAGCCCACCCCCTGCGGGAACGCCTCCGCGAACTGCTCATGCTCGCCCTGTACCGCAGCGGACGCCAGGCCGAGGCGCTCGCCGTGTACGCGGACACGCGTCGCCTGCTGGCCGACGAGCTGGGCCTCGATCCGCGCCCGGGCCTGCGAGAACTCCAGCAGCGCATCCTTCAGGCGGACCCGGCGCTGGCTGAACCCTCGGCGCCGGTGGTGGAGCCGACGGCCGCGCACATGCGCCCGACCCAACTTCCGGCCACGGTCACTGACTTCACGGGTCGGGCACCCTTCATCGCCGAACTATGCGAGGTCCTGTCCTCCGCTGCCGAGGGGCGGGTGATGGCGGTGTCGGCGCTGGCCGGGATCGGGGGCGTGGGGAAGACGACGCTGGCGGTCGAGGTTGCGCATCAGGTGCGAGGGGGGTTCCCGGACGGGCAGTTGTACGTGGACCTGCAAGGTGCCGGGGCGCGGGCTGCAGAGCCGGAGGCGGTGCTGGGCTCGTTCTTGAGGGCACTCGGAATCGCAGATTCCGCCATCCCGGACTCCCTGGAGGAGCGAGCAGCGCTGTACCGTGTCGTGCTGAACGGCCGCCGGGTGCTAGTGCTGCTGGACAACGCGCAGGACGCCGCGCAGGTACGGCCGCTGCTGCCGGGCACAGCCGGGTGCGCCGGTCTGGTGACGTCGCGGGTACGGATGGTGGACCTGGCGGCGGTGCATCTGGTCGACCTGGACGTGATGTCGCCCGACGAGGCCCTCCAACTGTTCACGAAGATCGTAGGCAAGGAGCGGGTGGCCTCGGAGAGGGAGTCCGCGCTGGACGTGGTGGCGGCGTGCGGTTTCCTGCCGCTGGCGATCAGAATTGCCGCGTCGAGGCTGGCGGCACGTCGTACGTGGACGGTCTCGGTCCTGGCGGCGAAGCTCGCGGACGAGCGCCGTCGTCTGGACGAACTCCAGGCCGGGGACCTTGCCGTGAAGGCCACCTTCGAGCTGGGCTACGGACGGTTGGACCCGGCGCAGGCGCGGGCGTTCCGGCTGCTGGGCCTGGCCGACGGCCCGGACATCTCCCTGGCCGCCGCCGCGGCCGTACTGGACCTGCCGACTGACGACACCGAGGACCTGCTGGAGGTACTGGTCGATACGTCCCTGCTGGAATCGGCGGCGCCTGGCCGCTACCGATTCCACGACCTCGTACGCCTCTACGCGCGCGCCTGCGCCGCACGGGACGAACAGTCGCCAGGCGGGCGGGAGGCAGCGATGTCCCGGCTGCTCGACTTCTACTTGGCCACGGCGGCCGGGGTCTACGCGATCGAGCGGCCCGGGGATCGGCTGGTGGACGATCTGGAGGCGACGGGCTACGCGGGGCTACGGTTCGCTGAGGGGACCACAGCCCTGGACTGGCTGTACTCGGAGGCGGCGCCGCTGCTGGTCTGCGTACGGCAGGCTGCGGGGACGGGCCGACTGCGGCGGGCGGTGGATCTGCTGTGGGCAGCCAAGGACCTCACCGAGTCGGGGGCCAACTCCCACCAGTATGAGACGACGGCCAGGGCCATGTGCGACGCCACCCGGGCCGCCGGAGACATCCGCGCGGAGGGCAGAGCTCGTACGATCCTCACCGACGTCCTCCTGGATTCCGGCCATATCCAGCAGGCGGAGGAGCAGTCGCAGCTCGCCATGGAACTTGCGGGCTCCGCGCAGGATGCCACCGCTATCAGCTGGGTGGCCAACATTCGGGGCCTCATCTGCCTGCACCAGGGCCGGTACACGGAGGGCAAGACCTTCTTCGACCAGGCCATCGAGGGGTTCCATAGGCTCGGCAACCTGCCCTTCGAAGCGACCAGCCTGTGCAACCTCTCACAGGCCCACCTGGCCATGGGCAACATCGCCAAGGCCGTCGAGATCGCACAGCGCGGCCTCGCGGCACATGCCGAATTCGGTCGGACGGTGCGCGTTGCCAATGCCCATTACGCCGTGGGTATCGCTTTGAACAGGGCCGACCGTCACACCGAGGCTCTTGGCCAGTTCGCCGAAGCCCGTTACATCTTCAGTGACCACCGGCAACGGCTCTGGGAGGGAGCGACGCATTTCCGCATCGCCGAGGTCCACCTGGCCGCGCGGCGCGCCGCCCAGGCAGCCCAGCACGCCGAGCAGGCCCTCGCCCTGGGATGCATCGGGGGCGACCGGATGCGGGGGCATGTCCTGACGCTCCTGGGGCGGGCCCTGTCCGAGCTGGGGCAGGATGACCGGGCCAGGGCCTGCTGGCATGAGGCTCTCAGTATCTATGAGCAAACAGGAAGCACGGAAGCAGCCGAACTACGCGCCCTCATCGAATCGAGACAGAGCGCCTGACCGACCCCGCTGTTTCTGGCAAGACAACCAACCATTACCCGCTCGCACTCCAGTTGGCAGGAGCCCGTCGCTGCGCGGCACCCGATTCGCCTCGCGGCGGCGCCCCTTCTTCCGAGGGCGCGGCATCACCGGCTCCAGGTACCGGGGAGCCGGCGGGGCGCTGCGGGTAGCGGGGGCCGGGACGCTGCGGGCGGGGCCGGCCAGTCCGACGGCGCGGTCGGGGAATGAGCACGGGCTGTTCCTCCAGCGGGTCGGTGGCAGGGATGGCGGCGCCCCACCGGCGAACGGCTGTCCGGTGGGGCGCGTGGTGCTGTGCGGTGACGGTCGCTACTCGGTCCGCCCCTTCAGAGTCCCCAGCGGCCGCCCCATCTGCTCCCCCGCCTCCGTCTTGTCCCAGAACAAACCCGGGTTGTTCCCGATCTATGCGCCCCCGCCTGCAACGATCGCATCTGGCTGGGACGGACAACGAAACCATGGACGAGCGTGAGTCTCCAGCACACCAGCCGACCTCAGGAGACTCGCATGCGCCTGCCCAACTCGCCGCGGCAAGCCCGCACTTCATGGCCCTATGCCGTCGCCGCTGCCATCACGCTGGCCCTGCAGAAGGGATGGGACGCCAGGGAGGTCATCGCCCTCACCACTTGCCTCCTCGTCCTCATCGCCCTGACCACCTCGACCGGCAGCAATCAGTAAGCCCGCCTGCCTGTGATCCGGCCCGCTGGGCGCGCGGCCCTTCGACGGCCCGGACCGTCTTCGCGTCTAGAAGCTGGATCCGTATCGGAGCGTGGCTTGCCAGCCACACGCCCCGCACGTTGCGGCTCTTGATCCCCTTGCAGAGACGACAGAGGCC